>JAGLNY010000276.1 GCA_023139255.1 Spirochaetales bacterium | reverse complement strand
TACCGGCAATGATCAGCCGTCAGGTATTTGGTTTTTCATCAGCCTACCTGCTGTCCGGAGAGGAAAAATATCTGGAGGCAGCCCGGGAGGGAGTCGATTTTCTCCTTGCTTATTGCTGGGATAATGAATACGGAGGGTGGTATAGCTCTGTTAGTCGGGGTGGACAACCTTTGGATACAACAAAGAAGACAAACACCCAGCTCTATGCAAATGTAGGGTTGGCTCAGTATTATTTTGCGACAGGAGACAAAGACGTCCTCTCATATGTATATGAATCATTGGAAGTTTTTAAGAACCAAAGGCATGACCAGGATTTTGAAGGATACTATGAAACCTTACACAGAGATCTGAGTGTAAAGGATAGTGCAAAAAACAAACATGCACATTACGGCTATGTGGGATCATTACTTTTAAACCTCTGGCTCTATACAAAAGATCCCGATGTACTTGCATTGTCAAAACAGCTGACTGATTTAAGCATAGAACGAATGTTTGATAAAAAAGCAGGATGGATCCGGGGATATATAAATCCCCTGGACAGAAATTGGAAACCGGCAACAAGAAAAGAGGGTGATACAATAACAACCCATATTGGGGCACAGTTAACGGCAGCTCTCTCTTTTCTGAGATTGTATCATCAAACTGGAGACAAAAGATATCTGGAACAGGGTGAGTGCCTGGGAGAACTCATTAATGAAGCAGTTTTTAAGGATGGAGAAGTAGTCTGGGCGGAGATGGTGGAAAATGAACCGCCGTATACACCGATACCCCAGGCAACGATAATGTGGTGGGTACAAATATACGGAAGTTTTCTGCAGCTGCAATTATACAGGCTGACAGGAAAAAAAGAATTTCTGGAAAAGTTTGAAATATGCGAAAAGTATTATGAAAAATATTTTATAGATAAAGATTATGGAGGGGTTTTTGAAGTCTTAAACCTTGATGGCGGGCAGTTAAGTAAAGGACGGGGACAGAATCCCTGGGACGGCGCATTTCTGGGAGAGGGACGGAAAGCAAATCCCTGGCATACCTCATATCATGAAATAGAGCACTGCATGTTGAATATGCTCTATCTCGATCTATATGTAGATAACAAACCTGTTGTCCTGCATTTCAAACTGGATGGAAGTCAGGAAAATACCAGACACTATGTTTCACCTGTTGATGATACATCTATTCACATACAAAGCGTAACGATTGATGATCAGGAATGGAATAATTTTAATTCCGCAGAGTGTTATATCACCCTTCCAAATCGAAAAGATTTGAAGGTTGAAATTACTCTTGGGTCTGCAAGTACTCCTGCACCTGCGAACTCTTGCATAGCAGGGAGTTGATTAAAATGAAAGAACAATTCAAGTCTATTGAACAGCGGGTAGCGTTATTTAAACAGTTTTACCGGAAGGAAAACGACAGACCCCTGTTGGGTTTTTATAAAGGCACGTATTATCCGGTTTATCGATATCCGTCAATGAAAAACCTGCCTGAAGGCCGCCCCCTTGTTCCGGAGGATTTTTCTGTTGATGCTTTTGTTGATGATTCGGAGAGGCTGTTTGTTGAGCATGAAGCCTGCGGCGGGGATTTTATTTGGAGCGCTTCAGCTTTCTGGGGAATCCCCTGGCTGGAAGCCGCTCTGGGTTGTCCTGTGTATGTCAATCATTCAACAGGATCAATTTACAGTGAACCGCCATCTCTATTTGATGGTCCTGATTCTGTCCCGCTCTTTAACGCCAACAACCCCTGGCTCAGACTTATGAAGACTTGCCTTCATAAGTTGAACGAGAAAAGTGGTGGACGATGGCCTATTGGAACTACACTTATGCGGGGGATTTCAGATCTCTTGTCAGCACTATACGGCGGGACAGAAGCAATTTTTAAAATGATGGAAAGCCCGGAAGAAGTACGAAAAGTCTGTCAAAAACTGACTGATTTTTGGCTTCAGCTTGCGCAGTTCCAACTGGAGCTTATCCCTGAATTTCATCATGGAAGTGGTTCTTATTTTTATTATAACTGGGTACCCAAAGGGACTGTTTGGTATCAGGAGGATGCCGCCGCCTTACTATCTCCTGCGCTTTATTCTGAGTTTATTGAAGGGTGTACCCGAAAAATTTCTGACAAACTTACGGGGTGTATTATACATGAGCATGCAACCGGTTATGTTCCGGTGGAATCTTATCTTACCATGAACTTCAGTGCTTTGGAAATGCACATTGATGAGGGCGGTCCCAGTGCGGAAGAGTTGTATAAGACTCATTGCAAAATTCTGGCAGAGAAGCCGCTGATTATCTGGGGAGAAATTCCTGAAAAAGACCTGGAATGGATTTTCTCAAATCTTCCACCACAGGGATTGGCGGTAATTACCGTGGTAGATTCAGCTGAAAAGGCGGGACAAATCTGGAATAGGCATATGAAAAACAGGTGGTAAATTGTGCAGCACATGGTGCCCTGGTAATGACAACCCTGATAGATACGAGCAAGGCTTCTACAAACTTGTTATACCAGTTTGCTTCATCCTGACTCCATGCAAAAAGAAATTCATTGGAAATTATAATTTCGTATCAGGAATCTTTTTCGTTACCCACCATCACCGTTTTTCCTGTTCTTGCCGACTTATATGCAGCCATTATAATTTCAAGATTCTTTCTTGCTTCCTGCCCATCGGTGAAAACTTTTTCGCCGCTTACATGTTTTCTGAAACAATCATGTAATAAGTCTGCAAAACTATTTTCGTATCCATAATCTAATTCCGGATATTCCCATTTTTCTTTACTATTATCAAAGAAAGACACACGGGAATTATTATGGGTTATCCTGATTGGTCAAAACACTCTCGGCTCTTCGACTATTGAAAGTAGAGAGTTATTCGTTGCAAAAAGTAAAATCGGCATTTTTCGTTTTCCTCAATATCCGGGAATAATTAAAGATGGTAAAAAAAATTATTATTCCAATTATCTCTGATGCTGTGAATTCCTTGACAAGTAGAAAACAGTCTGGTAGCCTTGGTCAGACAAGATGTTGAGATGATAAACAGAACACACATGCACAAATATAAATATAATTTGTAAACAGCTGTTTTCAAATTAGCCAATAGCATCACAACAAAGGAAAGGTTATTTAATATGATTACTGAAAGTTACTTTAAACGTGTTCAAAACAAAACGCCGACACAGTTTTTCTGTGACATAGCTAGTATCGATTCCCTGGAACAAGCAGAGAACTGGGGAGCAGTTGGGGCTACCAGCAACCCACCGAGGATAGCCAGGACTGTACGTTCTGACCAGAAGTATTGGAAAAAGGAAGTAAAGCAGATACTAGCGGGGCACTCTGGACTGCCGGATGATGAGATAGTAGATTTACTTACTCAGGTTGTAGTTAAACGTGCCAGTAAAGTATTACTACCGGTTTTTAAAAAAACGAAAGGAAAAATGGGATATATATCCATGCAAGGCAGTCCCCGTGAATATTCAAATCTTGAGACGCTTAAAACGAAAGCAAGACAATATGCGGCATTAGCTCCTAATATAGCAGTTAAGATTCCTATCCATACAGAAGGATTACTAGCTATAGAGGAATTGGCTGCTGAAGGAATTAATCTTACTGCAACAACAGGTTATTCGGTGTCACAGTGTATATCCGCTGCAGAAGCACATTTGAAGGGCATCAAGTATGCCAGAAACAATAAACATGTTAGCCGATGCATGGTAGTCATTGTCGTTGGCAGAATGGATGCTCATTTTTGTGATCGCATTATTGAGGAAAATCTAACTGTACCGCAAAAACTGGTTGATCAAGCGGGAATTGCTGTGGCAAAGAAAATCTACAAGCTGTTGAAGGAACGTAATTTACCGGCTATGCTGTTGTCTGCCGGTGCACGAAGGCCGGAACATTTTACTGATTTTATAGGAGGTAAAATGGGCATAACAATCGGACCTCCGGTTCAGGAGGAGTTGATAAAACTTAATCTTCCGGTGGTTACCTGTATTGAAGATTTTCCCACTCAAGAGACTATCGATGAACTTAGAGATAAGGTTCCTGATTTTTGCCAGGCATTTGATGAAAATGGATTGAGTGTTGAGCAAATGAGAGGTTTCGGCCCTTGTCTAAAACTGGAGCAATATTTTAACGATGGGTTTAGTGATCTCCTGGATTTTGTTCATACCTGCAGATTAGAGGATATAAAACAATGAATTCATATGAAAGAGTTATGGCGGCTTTACAATTAAAAGAACCCGACCGGGTACCTGTTATTGAATTTATCATCGATCCGCATGTCGTGAAAGGTGTATGCCCGGAAGCCTCTGACCAACATGATTTTTGCGATATCATGGGGTTGGATTCAGTTTGTACAAGAACGCAATATGATAAAGTTATTGATAATGATGATGGTACATATATAGATGAATGGGGAGTACTGTATAAAACGCATGAATTGGAAGTTGTCTCTCACCCGATTAAAGGTCCAATTCTAACAATTGATGATGTTAATAATTATGAACCGCCAGATCCGAATGCCGCACACCGGCTAGCTGACCTGCCGCAGATGGTAAAGCGGTTTAAGGGCAGGAAAGCTATTCTTTTTACGCAGAGAGCCAGCTTTATGTGGTCGGTATATCTTAACGGAATGGATAATTTGTTAGTGAATTTCCTCCTGGAGCCTGAATTAGCACATGCTTTGTTAGACAAGGTGCTTGAGAACAGTATCCAAATAATTCGTAGTGCGATCCGGGCTGGAGCAGATATCATTGTTGAAAGCGATGATTATGCCTCAAATAGAGGTCCTCTGATGTCGCCGGAACTGTTCCGGGAATTTATATTTCCCCGATTAAAAAAGTTTGCAAATGCAGTTCATGAAGAGGGAGGGTATCTCATAAAACATACCGATGGCAATATATGGAAGCTGTTGGATATGATAATTGATGCAGGTGTAGATGCTATTAACCCGATGGAACCTGTTGCAGGCATGGATATTAGTAAAGTTAAGCAAAAATATGGTAATAAGGTTTGCCTTGTTGGCAACATAGACTGTGGAGATTTATTATGTAATGGTTCAGTGCAGGATGTAGAGGCTGCAGTCAGGGAGTGTATTGCAATGGCATCATACGGCGGAGGACATATAATTTGCTCCTCCAATAGTATACATTCATCAGTTAGGCCGGAAAATTATGCTGCAATGATAAAGGCAGCCCACACCTTCGGAATATATCCTGTTTAAGCTGGATAGGAGAAATTAGTAGTGAAACAATCACCATATAGATCCGGTATTCGGGAAACGGAATTTCTTTCAAGAATAGATAAAATTAAGAAATATATTACTTTACAAAATCTCGGGGCTCTTGTAGTTTTCTCAACATCACGGGCTCATATATGGTATCAAACAGGTCATGTTAGTTATCTTTCCGGTTGGGCTGATCGTGACCGAATATGTGAGTCAATGGTGGTTGTTCCCGAGACTGGAGAGCCTGTCCTGATTATTTCAGGGTTACCCTATATGGCAAAGCGGGCAAGGGAATCTTCTTTTATAAGCGATATAAGGATAGTTACCGCCGCCGACCCACGTGCTGCTGCAGCCCCGGGAATTAATAGGGGTTTTGGGATTGAAGTATCGAGTATAATCAAGGAGCGGGGTCTTGAAGGGAAAAAGATCGGTTTGGCGGGATTTGAGAACATGCCGGTACCTATATACCAGAGTTTGGTAAATGCTTTTTCTGAATCAAATATTGAATTAACATCTGATATCGTTGCAGATATGCGCAGCCGGAAAAGCCCTGCAGAAATGGCTCTTATGCGAAAAGCAGTGGAACTCAGCGATTTGGGATATCAGACCCTGCTTCAAAAGACAAAACCTGGAATGTTGGGTTACGAGGCTGTAGCTGCGATGGAACAGGCTGTACGGGCGGAAGGAGCCGATTATGTTCAATACTGGATGTGTTCCGGTCCGTCAACAAATTGGCCGGTTACCATACCGGACATCAGGCCGCATGAAAGAAAGTTGGGTGAAGGTGATCAAATTACTTGCTGCTCATATGTAGTCTATAAAGGCTATTGGGCTCACAGTATGAGAACAGGAGCCTTGTCAATTTCTTCACCGCAGCAAAAAGAAATATTTACTCCATGCCTTGAAATCCATAAGGAAACTATTGATATGATCAAGCCGGGAGTTCTCATTTCTGATGTCGTCAATGCAGCAAGATGTAAAACTGAGAGAGCTGGAATGAAAATTCACTGCTCACGCATAGGCCACGGAATAGGTCTGGATTATGGGGAAAGACCCTTATTTCAAGAGGACAATAACCAATTTTTCGAGTCTGGGCATGTTGTTGAGGTCCACATTCAGTTTGATTTACCAGGGACTGAAAACTTTTATGTTCCTTTAGGTGATATGTGCTATGTAACTGAAAGCGGGGTTGAAGTATTAAGCAGATTTCCGCAGGAGGCATTTCTCATTTAAGTTTCCCTTTCTTATTTCCAGCAGAATTATTTGGTAAAATTTACTGGAAAAAGAGAAAAAAGATGAACTTAAAGAAAGACTAATAATTCTTGAGCTACAAGTCTGCAAAGGAAAAATGTATACGGGAGGCAGGAGGCAGAAAAGAAGGATCAATCTTCGGTTTGCGGTCTTTCTCCCACCTTTTCCTAAACAAGACATGATAAAAAGAAGGAGTTTACTATGACAAGTCGTCCTATACATCTAATGATGGTAGCAGCACACCCATCGGATTGTTTCGATCAGGCAGGAGGAACTCTGGCACATCATGCAGCCAAGGGTGATAGTGTAACGG
>JAGLNY010000275.1 GCA_023139255.1 Spirochaetales bacterium | reverse complement strand
GCCTGCCTTACAAGCAGGATGTCGGCGGTTCGAGCCCGTCATTGCCCATATAGTGATATGTTATGAAAAAGCCGGAAATAATAATTTCCGGCTTTTTATTTTTACATGGATTGTCCTTTACCTGTTTTATTATACATTATATGATTACATGTCCCCTGAAAGTATCCTGAATGAAGAAATAATAGAGTAGAGTTGATTATATGAATATTGAGCATAATATTGAATTATTGAGAAAGTCTGTACTTAAGAGAGCTAACGATTCGGGTAGGGACTTTAATGAAATTACGATAATGGCTGTAACAAAAAATCATCCCGTAGATGTCGTATTACAAGCTGTGTCTGCAGGAATTGATTGTTTTGGGGAAAACCGGGTACAGGAAGCAGCTGCTAAATATCAAAATCTCACAGAAAGGATTAATTTGCACCTAATTGGTCATCTTCAATCCAATAAAGTTGCAAAAGCAGTACGCTTGTTTAACTGGATAGATTCAGTAGATTCAATTAAGTTGTTAAGAAAAATAAATCAAGCTGCTGAAAAATCAGGAAAGATTATGCAAATCCTTTTTGAAGTTAATGTTTCAGGGGAGTCTTCAAAATACGGGTTTACATCTGAGGAAGATGTGTTTTCTGCTATTGAAGTTTCACAGGACCTGCATTTTATTAATCCGAGAGGTTTTATGACAATTGGCCCACTGAGTTCAGACGAAAATTTGGTAAGGGATGCTTTTAGATCATTAAAAAAGATTTTTGAGCAGGCAAAATTCAGTTATAAAGAACTCCAGCTGGATGTATTGTCAATGGGAATGAGCGGTGATTGGAAGATTGCTGTTGAGGAGGGGTCTACACTTATCCGTGTCGGTACTTCAATCTTTGGCAAAAGGCAAATGTTACTATGAAAAAAATAATTATTTTTGCTGCGGTAGTTCTCTTCTTTTCTCAGATTCTCTATGCCGATCCTCAGAATAGTACCGGGAATACAGATAAATCTTATGAATTGTATGTGTATGAAGAATTTCCTGACTGGATGCATAAAATCCGAAGGGCTGAATCACTATTTATTGGATCGATTCCCTTAACATTTGCAGCGGTATCCCTTGTCGGCAATGTGATAAACGGATATACCTCAACACCTCTTACTCAACCGGATTATCTTATCAGGTTTGGGTTTTCAGCTGCGGTTTCTGCCGTTCTTGTAATTATCGATTTTATTCTTGGTGAATTGGAAAATGAATGATATAAACAAAACAGGATTTGAATCATACTCATTTATTGTAGAGTTATCGGCTGCAGAGTGTAATAGTATGAGGGTTGATAATTTTATTTCCGATAAACTGCCTGAATTATCACGCAGCAGGATTGGTGCTGTTGAATCAGAAATAACCGTAAATAACAAATTAGTTAAAAAAAGCAAGCAGATAAAAGACGGGGATTTAATACTATTTCGCTGCAAAGATATACCGAAAACTGATATTGAACCTCAGAATATTGCCTTACATCTTTTGTATGAAGATAAGAATGTAATTGTCATAGATAAAATTCAGGGTATGGTGGTACATCCGGCTGCTGGAAACTGGGAGGGCACAGTTGCAAATGCACTTATGTATTATGCCGGTAATATTAAAACGGGAAATGAAAGTTACAGACCGGGTATAGTACACCGGCTTGATAAAGATACATCAGGAGTTATGATAACATCGAAAAATATCATTACTCATGAATTTCTGTCCAGTCAGTTTAAAAAAAGAGAAACAAAGAAAATCTATGTTGCTTTAGTAAAAGGTGTTCCAATACACACAAAGGGTACAATTGATGAACGAATCACAAGAGACCCGCATAACAGAAAAAAATTTAATACTACTGAAGATCCTGATAGAGGGAAATCAGCCAGAACGGAATACGAAATAATGAGAACATTTACATTAAAAACCGGGGTTTCATACTCCTTTTTACGTCTTATTCCGGGGACAGGTCGAACTCACCAATTGCGTGTGCATATGAAGAGCATTGGCCACCCAATCCTGGGAGACCCGATTTACAGCAGAAAAGATCCACATACACCTCCTGTGTCCCTTATGCTGCACGCATTTACGCTTTCAATTATTCTTCCCGGTGAAAGAAAACAAAGGAAATTTACCGCCCCGCTGCCTGAGAGATTTAAGAAAGTTATTAAGTATTTTCAACAATCACAGATATGATACGTTGAAAGTTATTGTTTATATTCCGATTGAAGATCCGGATTATTAATTTTTTCTACAAATAATGTGGTAGGAGGGCCGTGTCCAGGGAAAATAAGTGTGTTGTCATTAAGCGGCAGTATTTTTTCATGAATTGAACGGATTAGCAAAGATCTTGAAAGCGATGTATTAGTTGATCCTATCCTTCCTGCCATCAGGACATCCCCGGTAAACAAAGCATCCTGAATTTTATAAACAAGCGAATCTGAAGAGTGCCCGGGGATCAGGTTTGCGGAAACCTCTATTCCTGAGAGGGTGATTAAGGAATCATCTGAAAGTGTTTTCACCTTGTAATCCATGATAAATGGGCTGTTTGCATAGATTTCAAAATCATAAATTTTCAGAAGTGTCAGTAACCCCTTAGTATGGGATGGATGTCGATGGGTTAGCAGAACATGCTTAATAGTAAAATTATTTTCTTCAATGAGTTTAAGAAGTTCAATATCCATGTGTCCGGGATCAATAAGGATTGCATCTCCGCCTGCAGTATTTCCTATAAGATAAGTATTTGAGAAACCAATAACAGAAAAATGAAAAAATATTTTCATGACTGGGTCTCTCTTGTGAATGAGGCTTCTTCAAAATTAGAATATTTAAAGCTTACTTCATTTCGAACTGAAAGATTAAAATCAGTTTTTTTCAAATTGCAATCCTTAAAAGAAACATTATCAAGATTTGCATTCGAAAAATTTGTGAAATACAAATCGGAATCGTCAAAAATTGAATTTTTGGCATGTATTCCACTAAAATTTGAGTGGAGTATATCTGAACCGGCAAAAGAACAGTTTTGAAAAATAGATCCGGCAAAAACAGAGTACTTACTTGTTATCTCCTCAAATCTGCAATTAATGAATGTAGACAACTCAAAAAAAGAGAGTTGAATATAAGAATTACTGAAATTAACATTCCGGAAAATACTGTTAGATAATTTACAGGCATACAGTTTGCTTTCTGAAAAATCCAGGTCAGTAAATTCACTATGAGTCAGGCAGTAAGATCCGAGTGGTTTTTTTTTCTCCAGATTTCTTACCAATTGAGTATGCAATGCTTCTTTATCTGCAGCATGCAGAAAACATTCATTTTGGTTGGTTACGGTAAAATTGTCACAATCCGGGTGACTGCATCGAATAAAATTAAACATATATACAAAGTAATTAAAAACATAAGGTTGTCAATACCCATGAATGGATGTAAATTACAATTTGTATGAATCAAAAAACAGGAATTATCATAAAAGGGATTAATAATATATATACTGTTCTCTCAGGTGAATCAAAATATCTCTGCAGAATTAAGGGTAAGATTCTGAGGGAGGATGAAAAAACGTATAATCCTCTTGCACCGGGAGATCAGGTAAAGTTTTTATGTACTGCTGATTCAGAGGGATTAATTACAGAAAGACTGAAAAGAAGCAGCGAATTCATACGGTGGAATATGAAACGGAATTTACCGCAGATCCTGGCAGCAAATATTGATGAAGTAGCCTGTATTGTTTCCCCGGATAATCCCCCGTTCCGACCAAGATTTATTGACAGGGTAATTGTATGTGCAGGAAAAATTCCTGTTTGTATTGTTATGAATAAATGTGAAATTCCCCTATCTGAGGGATCTGACAGGCGTTATAAACATTATCAAAAATTGGGATATACAATACTCTCTGTTTCAGCACACACCGGGACAGGTATTGATAATCTGGAAGCATATATAAAAGGGAAAACAGTTGCCTTTGTCGGGCAGTCCGGGGTTGGGAAGTCTACCCTTATTAATAAGCTGATACCAAATGTAAACCAGAAAACAGGAGAAATTTCGAGTAAATATAACCGCGGCCGCCATGTTACCAACCATGCGTTTTTGCTTTCAAGCGGTGATATAACAGTAGTTGATACTCCGGGTGTACGAGAACTGCAAGTTTCTTTGATGGACTTATTTGAGCTTGGCGGATACTATCCGGAAATAGCCGGACTACAGAATGCATGCAGTTTTCAACCCTGTCTGCATAGAAACGAGCCTGATTGTGCAATAATTTCAGCAGTTGCTGCTGGTAATATTCTAAAGGATCGCTATGAAAGCTATCTGCGGGTGTTGAACTCTATTGAGGAGCGGTCAAATGTCTACTAGTAGTTTTGCCAATGAATCAAAATTGTTGCTAAGTATGCCCCCCCGTACAATACATGACCTGGAATTTGATAAGATATCGAATGAATTATCAGCTTTCACACTATCCAGGGAAGGAAGAGAGAGAATACTGCAGGGGAAGTTTATCATAGACAAAACCTATCTCCGCAACCAGCATCAGTTTCTTGAGGAGATATTTTCTATCCGTGCAGAGAAGGGGAATTATCCCGGTCTCTATTTTCCTGATATTCACAATAGTTTTAAAAAAGTAAAGGTTGAAGGTTCGTTAGTTGATGGGGAGGAGCTGTATAATATTGGGATATACCTTAATTCCTCGAAGAAATTGAGAGATTATTATTCATCCACTGAAAATTATTTCCCGGAACAGATAGTTGACCTGTTTGAAAATATGCCTGATTTAAGTATTCTGGAAAATACTATTTTGAATGAACTGGAAAATCCTGGAAAAGTAAGTGAGAATCACCCAAAATTGCGGCCCTACATACTGGAGCTCGAACGTGCAAGAAAAGAGCGGCACAGTACCGCGGAAAAGTATGTAAAAGATCCCATGGCTAATATGCAGGGGGATCAAGCTGTTTATAGAGATGGGAGAATTGTCCTGCCCTTTAAAAGCAGCGAAAGAAATTTTGTGAAGGGAGTAATGCATGGTTCTTCAGGTACCGGGGCAACACTTTTTATTGAACCGTACGACCTGGTAGAGAAAAATAATAAAGTTACCCTGACAGAACAGCAGATATTAATTGAAATACAGAAAATACTCCGTAAGCTTACGGAACAGGTACGTGACAACCTTTCTGACCTGTTAACTGTTTTGAAGATAGTCGGGGAGATGGATTCCTATTTGGCAAAAGCTGAGTATGCAGCTGTTCATCATTGTAAACGGGCAGAGTATAAAGATAGTGGTATTATCTTAAAAAAGGCCAGACACCCGATCCTGCGCGAAAAGGCTGTGCCGATTGACGTTGAGCTTGATCCTGAAATAAGGGCAATGATAATGTCAGGTCCAAATGCAGGAGGTAAAACGGTAACTCTGAAAACTATAGGGCTTTTTGTATTGATGAATCAGTTTGGTATGTATATTCCTGCTGATGAAGGATGTGAACTTCCCCTGTTTCATCAAATATTCACAGATATTGGTGATGAACAGTCTATTGAGGATGAATTATCTACTTTTTCCGGACATATGAAACATATTAGTGAAATCCTTCATGCTGTAGCTGACTTTCCCCAGTCTCTTCTTATTTTCGACGAACTCGGATCAGGTACTGACCCTGTCCAGGGATCTGCATTGGCAAGATCAATACTTGAATATTCTTCTGAAAAGGCCGGAATCACCCTTATTACCAGCCATCATTCTGTTTTAAAGCAGTATGCTTATGCAGCTAACAGTATTATAAATGCTTCAATGGAATTTGATGAAGTGAACAATATTCCTACATACAGGGTAATAACAGGACTTCCTGGTGAGAGTTATGCTATAGAGACAGCAGAGCGTATGAGGATGCCGAAAGTAATTACCAGTAAAGCTAAATCTTTTCTAACTGACGAAACTGTGCAGATCAGTTCTATTATAAAGGGACTTGAAGAGAGAAAACGTGATCAGGAAAAATTGCTGCAGGACATTACTGAGAAAAAGAAAAATTTACAGGAAAAAATACGAAATTACGATTTGAAAATGCTTCAGGTAAAACAGTATGAACACCATCGGAAAATTTCTGAAATTTCTGAACTTGGTAAGTTTACCGATTCGACAAAAAAAATGTTGGAAAACTTAGTGCGTGAACTTAAAGAAGGTGAGATTACCAGAACTAAAACATTAAAAATGAAAGCATTTATTCGTGAGCTTGATCAGAGGATTGATACAGAGCGGGAAATGCTCCAACGTGAACAGGAAGAGCTGTCTCCGGGACAAGTTGTTGCTTTTTATCCAGAAATGGATGTACGGGTTGGCAGTGCACGGAAAGAGGGGAAAATATTAAAGAAAGATCGTAAAGGTTTTTGGGTAGTTCTGGTGGACGCGATGAAAATAACTTTTCCGGAAAATGAGATTTTTCCGATACCCGCTGATCAAAAAACTCAGCGTAGTAAAAGCAGGGAGCCTGTGTATCAATTCTCTGCCGGTTCACTGAATGCTCCCATGCCGGTGCTGAACCTTGATGTCCGTGGAAAAACCTTACAGGAAGCATTGAGTGCGCTTCAGAAGCAATTTGATAACGCTATCATCCATAATATGCTGCAGTTTTCTGTCATTCATGGAAAAGGTGACGGAATCCTGCAAAGAGGGATTCATAATTACCTGCATGAGCTTAAGGAAGTTGATCACTTTGCATTTGCACGTCCGGAAGAGGGCGGGTATGGGAAAACACATATTTATTTAAGTGGCTTTAAAAAATAGATGTGAGACTTGTATAAAACCCGCATTATATAGTAAAAAGATAGGGTTATATATTTTGAAATATCATGAGGAAACGCATGGAAGTAAAATTACAGGATTTGATTGAATCAATAAAAAAAGACGGTGTCGAGTCTGCTGAAAAGAAATCTGAAGAAATCATTAAGGCAGCTAACACTAAAGCTGAATTAATAATAATTAAGGCACAAGGAAAAGCAGCACAGATGATCAGTGATGCTGAAAAAGCTTCAAGAATGAAAGAGCAGAGCAGTATTTCTTCAATAACCCAGGCATCCAGAGATCTTCTTTTGTCACTGCAGAAAGATATCATAGCGATTTTCACTATGCTTCTTCAGGAACGTTTGGGAAAAGAGTTGAATGATGAATCTCTTTTGGCTGGTTTAATTAAGATTTTAGTGACTTCCGATCTGATTTCAGGTAAAGATGAGGAAATCCAGCTTTCTGAGGGAAGCCTGAAAAAAGTTCAGGCAATTCTATTAAATGATATAAGGGAAAAGTTTGAAAGCGGCTATGAATTGAAACCTGTCAGAAATCTTTCAAGCGGATTCAGGGTCTCAAAAAAGGACGGGAGTGGATACTTCAATGTTACTCCTGAAGTTCTTGCTGATATGCTTGGTAAATTTCTTAATCCTGAACTCAAATCCTTACTGATACAGGCAGCAGCAGGAAAGGGAGAATAACTTTGCCTGGCTATTATTATTTTGCTGCTTCACTCCCTATACTGAGTAAAGATACTGATTTACCGTTTTCTTCGACAGAATTTATTTCATTATGCAGTTCTCAAATTTCATGGAAAGACCTGGCTATTATTAAGGAAGCACATTTTGACGGATCAGGTAATTCCGAACATAGTGTAATTGAGTTATGGAACAAATTTATTGCTGCCCTGCATGTTGATCTGGCAGCAGCCCGTGCTGAGAAAATGGGGATTGATTCTGATGAGTATATGGTTCCCTTCAGACAAGTACCGGGTACTGCTGAAATGGTGAAACGAGTTATGCATTCATCAAATCCGCTTGAAGCGGAAAACTTATTGTTTTCACTTAAATGGGATTTTATAGAGGAGTTGTGTACAAATCATTTTTTTGATCTTGTAATGATAATAACATATTATTTAAAGCTTCAGCTGCTTGAAAGGTATTATGCTCAAAATAAAGAGCACGGACAGGAAGTTTTTAAACACATATTTTTAAACATACAAGCTTCAGATGACAGCCTGTAGTCGTACTTCGTACTGCATGCTATTGGTAAATTTTACAAATTGTCTTTAGGAGTTATACTAGATGAATACCGGGAAAATAGTCGGAATAAATGGAAATATGGCTACTGTTGAATTTACAGATAATATTTCACAAAATGAAGTTGGATATATTATTCTTGGTGAAAATAGACTGAAGGCTGAGGTTATTAGAATTAATGGTAACCAGGCAGCTATGCAGGTTTTCGAGATGACAAACGGAATTGGTGTTGGTGATGATGTAGAATTTACCGGAGAGCTGCTAAGTGTTGATTTAGGGCCTGGCCTGCTTAGTCAGGTCTATGACGGTTTACAGAACCCTCTTCCTGAGCTGGCAGAAAAATGCGGTTTTTTCCTTCAGCGCGGTGTGTATATGAATGCGATCCCGGATACTGAATGGGAATTTACACCGCAGGTTAAAGTTGGCGATAAAGTTAAACCGGCCTATACACTGGGGCTGGTTCCCGAAGGTATTTTTCAACATAGAATCATGGTTCCATTCGGATTCCCGGATGAAGAATTTGTCGTTAAGAAAATAGTACCCAAAGGATTATACTCTTCCTATGATGAAGTGGCTGTTGTGACAGATCCCAAAGGAATTGACCATCCATTAACGATGATTTTTACATGGCCGATAAAAAAACCAATACGGAATTATGAAGAAAGACTGAAACCTGTCGAGCCGTTAAATACAACTATTCGTATTATAGATACCTTTCTTCCAGTAGCTAGAGGCGGAACTTTTTGTATTCCGGGTCCTTTTGGTGCTGGAAAAACTGTTTTGCAGCA
>JAGLNY010000274.1 GCA_023139255.1 Spirochaetales bacterium | reverse complement strand
ATCAGCTGGACAGAAAACCCATCCACCTCACTATCTTCATTCACGATAGAATATGGGGGATACCCATACTCAGCCCCTACAAGGACCTTGTTTGTTTGCGGGAAATAGTCTCGGCTGTCATATTTTTCCTGCGCGGAAAGAGGAAACAGTAAAACGACGGCGAGAACCAGGATTATAGCCGGGATTTGGTTAATCCTGCGTATATCAAGAAAATGTTTTAGTATCATATCTTCTTGCTCATTATCTTCACCTTTCCATATAAGTATATCCTGTTAGAAACAGATTGTACAATGATTTGTTTCATCCAGCACCAAATCCAGCACCAAATCTGTCATATTGCATTATCAAGTACGGGCTGATACACTTCTCCCTGAGAAAGGATAAATATCAATGAACAACTTCCCGGTAAAACGGTTTCTGCTGCTGCTGTTGGCATTCTTTTTGTTCATGCAGGCAGTTGCTGCGATAGATCTCACAAAACTCTGGCTTATCAAAAAGGATACCGGTGATATTGAGACTATGCGCAACCGTGTACTGCCCGAGTTCTCAAGCGATGAGCAAATCAATCTCCTGTTTGAGTTTACCGATGCAAAACTGTCACAAAACACCGGGGATGTCAGCTGGTCAATCAGCTTCTACACGAACGGGGAACTAAATTCCAGGCTGGATGATCAGCATTATTCTCCGGAAATTATCGGGAATAATTTTACCCACTGGAGAGTGCTGAATATCCCCATACCTGAAACACCAGGGGTGCATATCATAGAACTCACCATAACAGATCATGTTACCGGATTGAAAGATAACGCATCCGCAACCTACTATGTAAAAAACCCGGACGGCACCGCCCCTTACCAGCAGCCCCCATCCACCAGGAACCTGAATGAAATCCTTACCAGCTTCGGTCTAAACACTATTGAAGTAACTAAAAATAATAACAACATCCTGGTTGAATACAACTGCGGTGAAGTTGTTGACTATGAGATCCTCTTCAACCAGTTTGTCAGCATCATTATACAAAGTGCATTTGCAAACCCTGACACAGGCTATATTGTCGTGATCCCGAAAGTCAGCGGCATTCCGGTAGTAAGGACATGGGCTGCGACTGATAAAATTCTGGATTTTGCTGTAGGGGAAGTGACGTTCAGCACCTTCTACCGTGAGTCCGTTCATGCAGATTTTTCCGTGTTCAAAGGGACCCTGATTACCGGCAACAGCTTCATTACTCCCAATGAACTGCCTGGGGATCGGGAGGCTTCTGCTGCGGGCAATTTTTTACTCTATGAGAATTTTGATACGAATAACAGAGGTTGGTTCACTGATGAGGAAATAATCCTGGGTGACGGCAAATACCTGATGGATCCCGCCTTGTCCGGACGACTCTCTTTTCTACCTCACAATATCCCTGATGGCGAAATTACGGTAAAAACCTACCTGAAAGAAGGTCTGTCTGATGCCGGATTCGGCTTGATTTTCCGGGTCGTCAACAGTGCCAATTTCTACTACTTTCTGATTGCAGATTTGGGGTATTTCACCCTCGGGTTTTCACAGGATAATGTATATACAACACTCATTCCCTGGACTCAAACTGATGCTGTTATCAGCAAGGAAGGTAATCCCATTGTGAATGTCCTGAGTATCCCGAATACCCTGACTATCAGGATGATGGGAGATAAAATAATCGGAATTATTAACGAAGAGGAAGTGTTTTCCATTGTGGACAGCACCTTTGGGGACGGAGGCATTGGATTCCTCACATCATCGAATAGTGCAGTTGAGTTTGATAATCTTGAAGTAATACTACCGGAGGTAATATATGGTAATGAAAACCCGGCAGTGCTGCAGTTACCGGCTTACCAGGAACAGTTTGACAGGAAGCACACTCTTTTTCTGGGAGAAAGGGAGCTATGGAGCAGTTTTTTTAACTCAAACCTCCAGGTGCGCCAGGAAAAACGTATTGAGATGCTGCCGGACATCCCCGGTACAGACACAGGATCTATCGAAAAAACCCTATCCTGGATAACCGCTAAATTCAGCGAGGTTGATGAACAGCAGCTCTCCTCTACGGTAGACAAGCTGCTCGCAATACACGATACGCCGCAGATCATTACGGCCGGAGTAACACTTCTCAACTGGGGAGCACTGCTTATTGATAAAACCGGTCCATTCAGCGCCGTAATTCCCGGTACTGTTAAGATTGTGAGAGCACTGGCCGGAATGCTGACTTTTTACGCCTACAACACGCAGGCTGGAGAAGTAACTGATTATAATTTTGAGAAATGCCGCATCCTGATCCGTGAGATACTGGTGCCGCGTCAGCCGTAAGATAATGGATTTCACCGTCTCCCATCAACTTGGAAGGAATCGGAATGGACAGCGAGCGGTAGATTGATTATGTATCATCAAATCAAAGGTGATATACCCATTTTGTGACTTTGGTAATATCGTGCTAATTTTAGAATAGATCGTCAAGGTTTTTTCCTCCGGCAGGAACTACTTTGTAATAATGAGACAGGAAGAGATAAGAGACATTGCAAAAATAGCAGTTGATGCCGGCAAAGCTATTCTTACGGTATACAACTCATCAGATTTTGGTGTTGAAAGAAAAGATGATAATTCCCCTTTAACTAGTGCAGATACAAAAAGCCACAAGTTAATCAACAAAGGGCTGAGTAATTTTTTGGTTGATGGTGAACTTCTTCCTCTGATATCTGAAGAAGGTACAGAGGTTCCCTATGAAGAGAGAAAGAACTGGAAAAGATACTGGCTGATTGATCCTTTAGACGGAACGAAAGAGTTTATTAAAAAAAACGGGGAGTTCACTGTTAATATCGCTTTAATCGAAGAGGGGCTCCCCACTGCAGGTTTTGTGTATGTCCCTGTAAATAATATTCTTTATTTCGGAAGTGAAGATTTTGGGTCTTATAAACTAACAGATGCTTCAAAACGGATTGGCTCCAATATCTTTGATTACTCAGAGAAGCTTCAGGTTCATGATTATACTTCCGGTACAGTGAAGGTAGTTGCAAGCCGTTCACATCTCACATCCATGACAGAAGATTATATCTCAAGGCTGGAAAATCGGTTTGATAAAGTCTCTATCGTCTCTTCCGGCAGCTCAATCAAGCTCTGTATGGCAGCCGACGGTTCAGCCCATGTATATCCCCGGTTTGCTCCCACTATGGAATGGGATACCGCTGCTGCGCATGCAGTCTGCAGATATGCAGGGGCAAAAGTAATTGATTATAAGACAAAAAAAGAGATGAAATATAACAAAAAATCATTGCTTAATAACTGGTTTCTTGTTTCCACCGATGAACAGTTTGCACAGTTTGTACAATTCGAGGAGTTTACAGAGGAGAATGCATGACTCAGTATAAAATGAATCACCTTCGACAGATCGAAGCAGAAGCCATATATGTACTCCGGGAAACAGCTGCCCAGTTTGAACGACCCGTTATGCTCTTTTCAGGAGGCAAGGATTCTATCTGTATGGCACATCTGGCAAAAAAAGCTTTTTACCCCGGAAGAATCCCTTTTCCATTGATGCATATTGATACAGGCCATAATTTTGATGAAACAATTGAGTTTAGAGATAAGTTTATTGAAGATCTGGGAGCTAAATTAATTGTTCGAACAGTACAGGATTCAATTGATAAAGGCAGGGTGGAAGAAGAAACCGGACCAACTCCAAGCCGTAATTCATTACAGACAGTTACACTACTGGACGCGTTAAATGAGTTTAAATTTGATGCTGCCTGCGGTGGTGCAAGACGTGATGAAGAAAAAGCCAGGGCAAAAGAACGTTTTTTCAGCTTTAGAAACAGTTTTGGTCAGTGGGATCCAAAAAATCAACGTC
>JAGLNY010000273.1 GCA_023139255.1 Spirochaetales bacterium | reverse complement strand
ACTGTCATCCGGTTAACTTTAAAATTCTTTGACAGCTCCTCCTCGGTTGGAAGCCGGTCACCGATTTTTATCTTTCCCCTCTTTATCATTCCATACAGCCAGGAACGGATCTGCATATATTTAGGAATTTTACTGTTTTCATTGATTTGAATATAAGCCATATCAAGAGCTAGTATATACAATTAGATATTTAATCACAAGATTTATTTACTTAAAACACAGATTTTTACAATTAAGAACTCTAAAAGATACTGAAATATGGAAATTCCAGTAGAAAAAAGCTTACCAAAAGATTTTTTGCATAATAATCTTGACAAATAAAATTCTCTATTGTATATTTGTTTATACAATTAACTATAAAATAGTAAGTACAAACAAAATGACTAAAATTCCAGGATGGAAAGATAAAATACTATTTACTCCGGGACCCCTTACCACAAGTAACACTGTGAAACAGGCAATGCTTCGCGATTTAGGATCCCGGGACATTGAATTTATTTCGACCGTACAATGGATTCGCGACAAACTCCTGGAGCTGGGAGGAGTCAGCAATAAGGGATACGAAGCAATCCTTATGCAGGGAAGCGGTACCTTCGGTATTGAATCTGTAATATCCAGTACTACACCTGATGACGGCGGATGGCTGGTAATTGTAAACGGGGCCTACGGTCATAGGCTGGCGCAGATTGTAAAAACTCTGAATTTACAGTACGAAATCCTGAAATATGCCGAAGACCAGGTACCGGTCCCTCAGGACGTTGCCGAGGCTCTGGATAAAAACCCGGATATAAGCAATGTAGGTATTGTTCATTGCGAAACATCAACCGGAATGTTCAATCCTATCGAAGAAATCGGTGTTCTGGTAGGAAAACGGCGAAAAGTCTTTTTTGTAGATGCCATGAGCAGTTTTGGTGCTGTACCGATTGATATTGAAAAATCCAAGATCGATTATCTGGTTTCATCTGCCAACAAATGTATCGAAGGAGTTCCCGGTTTCAGCTTTATAATTGCCAATTATAATTCTCTGGAAAAAATAAAATCGTTTTCCCGTAGCATTGTCCTTGATTTATATGCTCAATGGAAGGGACTTGAAAAAAACGGCCAGTTCCGTTTTACCCCCCCTACCCACTCGATTCTGGCATTTGCTCAGGCAATAAGAGAGTTAATTGAGGAAGGCGGAGTAGAAGGACGGGCCGGCAGGTACATAGAGAATTATGAAACCCTTATAAGAGGCATGGAATCTATGGGATTCAAAACCTACCTTCCAAAGGAAGCCAGGGGGTACATAATCACCTCTTTCAGATATCCGGAATCTGGTTTTGATTTTACTGCTTTCATTAAATCTTTAGGAGATAAAGATATAGTTATCTATCCGGGAAAGGTAAGCAATGCAGACTGTTTTAGAATTGGAAATATCGGCAGGATATTCAAAGCCGATGTGCACAATCTGTTAAATGCGATTAAAGCAAGCGTAGAAGAATTGAATATTTCACTGTCTTAACTGCCTTTGAAAAGGCTAATAATAATTAAGGAGTTTATTTATGTCTAACGATTCTGTAATTAAATCACTTTCATCTGTAGGAAAAGTTCCTCAGGATGTTCGTAAGGAAGCGAAACAGTTCCAAATGCTGGAAAATGACAGCAATGGCAAAACTGTATCATTTGTTATGCTGGACTGTTCAGGGACTACCATGGATAGGTATGTGGATGCCCCGGCAATAGTTTTTGTTGAAGTTTTTAAAGATTTTGGTGTAGACATTACAATGCAGGAGGCCAGGGTACCAATGGGGCTCAGAAAAGACCTGCATATCAAACAACTGACAGAAATGCCAAGTATAAGAGAGAAGTGGAAAACTGTACACAATAAATATCCCGATCAGAAAGATGCTGATGCTATGTTTAAGATATTTGTTCCTAAACAACTGGATATTCTACGAAATGGGAGTTATTCCACATTACTTCCTGGAGTTTCAGAAGTTACAAAGGATTTCCAGAAAGATGGTATAAAATTAGGAGTGACCACTGGCTTTATGCGCTCAATGCTTGATATTTTACTGGAAGGGGCCGCTCCCCAGGGATTTGTCCCTGATACTTCTGTAGCCGGTGATGAAGCTGAAGCACCACGACCTATGCCCTTTATGGTTCTAAAGAATCTTGAAAGAATGGGTGTAAAAAATGTCGCTAAAGCTATGCGTTTAACTGTAAAGGTTGATGATACTGTTTCAGGAACCGGAGAGGGATTTCCAATGTGCTGGACCGTAGGTGTATCAAAATGGAGTAACTACGTTGTAGATAGTTATGCTGTTGCTAAAACACTATCAGCGGATGAATTACAAAAAAAGGAGCAGGCTGCCAAAGAAAAACTTATTGTAGAAGGCGGAGCTCATTATGTGATTGATGATTTAAGAGATTTACCTGCAGTCGTAGAAGATATCAATAGACGACTCGAAAATGGAGAGAACCCTTGGGATTAAAAATCACGAACTTGACACAGATAATCAAAACCTTCTCCAGTGCGTATATAACTGATATCAACAGCGCACAATAAAAAAGGGTCCGAAAACAGAGTAATTCTGCTTCGGACCCCTCATTTAGTAACAGCCTAACTTATTATTTCAGGAAAAAACGGTTATTAATTGCTCTAAGCTCAGTACACCATTATATTCGATGCCCTGTCCTCCCTGTTTAAGCTCTCCCTTTTCGCCATCTAAATCGCCGAGACAGGTGACAATAATATCCCCTGCGCTCAAGTCTTCTTTTTCTGTGTATACGTTGGTGGTAACTACAATATTCATGCCTGCAGCTTTGGCAGCAGTAACACCGTTTTTAGAATCCTCAAAGACTATACACTCCTCAGGCTTTAAATTCCCGGTCTTCAATCCCAGGAGATAGATCTCGGGATCAGGTTTCTTCTTTTTTACAACATCTCCGGCCAATACAAATTCGAATTTGATTTCCTTCAGAATTCCATAAGCTACTGCCTCGGCAGCTTTTTCGTTGGATGTGGTACAAACACCAATCCTGAGCCCCTTTGCAACAGCCTCTTTCATGATCCGTTTTACACCGGGTCGCAATGGGAGGGAACCCTCTTTTATCAGTTCTATAAAGATCTCGGTTTTTCTTTTATGCAGTTTCTTAATCAGTTCATTTTCTTCGTCCGGTTTAATCTCTTTTCCAAAGCCTTTGGAATGCAGGTGGTGACGCATCCTCTCTTTTCCACCAGCAATCTGAAGAAGGTCATGGTAATAATCTACATCCCATTCAAAATTGAAACCAAACTCCTTGAATGTTTTATTGAAAGCTACACGGTGGCCGTCTCTTTCAGTGTCTATAATTACACCATCCTGATCAAAAATCAGTGCCTTTATTTCCGCCATTTGTTTCTCCCTTATTTAGCGCAGTATTCCTTAATAGACTCAACCGTCATTCTGTTCTCTTCTGCAGTACCGATAGTAACTCTGAAGAAACCATCACTATCGTACATTGGATTCTGTGGTCTTAAGATAATACCCTTTTCCTGAACATAAGCTACTATATCATCACCCTTCTTACCGGTGCCTTTTGCATCAAAGAGTATATAATTGCCGCGGGCATGGAACACAGTCATCCCGGGAACAGCACCCAGTTCTTTCTCAATATAGGCAACCTGATCATTGTTGAATTTTACTCTCATAGCCAGGCCTTCGGTATCCTCTAAAGCAGCCAGGGCTGCCCACATCGGAATAGTACCCACATTCCAGGGAATAAGTGTTGCTGAAATTTGAGATACAACCTCTTTGTTGCCCAGCATATAGCCGAATCTCAAGCCTGCCAGGCCATATGCCTTGGAAAGGGTTCTGGTAACCAGCACATTCTTATAATCCTTGATTAATTTTACCATTGAATCTTCCAGCCCGCTATATTCCTTATAGGCTTCATCCACAACAAAAGGTATCCCCAGATCAGCAATTCTGCGAAAATCTTTTTCAGCCATAAAATTGCCGGTAGGATTATTGGGATTGGCAATAACAATTAACTTGGTTTTTGGAGTTACCGCTTTAATAATCGCGTCAGGGTCAAAAAGAAGCTGGCCCTCTTCATAGATCATGGGCACAGATACCAGTTTTCCGCCTAAAATGTTACAGCGCAGTTTATAGATGCCGAAACAGGGTGTATGCTGAATTAGTTCATCCCCGGGTGCAAGGAAACTCCGCCACATCATATCATAGACTTCACTGGTTCCATTACCGAGCATTACATTCTCAGGACCGGCCAAACCATTGAGTTCAGCAATCTTTGTACGTACAACACTTCCAGTGTCAGAATAGCGGTTGGCCATTTTACCGTATTTATTGATTGCTGCCAGTACTTTTTCCGATGGTTGGTGAGGGTTCTCGTTGGACATCATGCGGTGTAAGTTCCTATCTTCCCAGGCCATTTCAATGTGGGGAGAAATATACATTTCTATCCCCTTTATCCAGGGTACAAAATAATCTTCAATCTTCTTCATTAAAAAACAACTCCTTAAAGTATATTTGTTTGTAAGGTCTCGGACCTTATCTACTAAAGCTTGTCGGTCAGGCTTTACCTGCACAGCCAAAAAGATCAATCCAGTAGTTGATGCGTTCCTTAACTGCCTTTCTTACAGCCTCATCAATCTTGCCCGGATTGTATTGGTCCCTGTTTGCTGAAATATGGTCAAAAGTAGAATCGATCAGGGCGTGTTTCAAATCGGTAGAGACATTGAATTTAGATCCGCCAAGGGAAACCAGCTTTTTGACTACATCCGGCTTAAGGCCGGTTCCACCGTGAATAACCAGCGGCGTAGTTAAAGTCTTCCCATTGATGAGCCCGGCTATTGTCTCGAGCCTCTCCATGTCGAGCTTCGGATTCTCGGTCTTGTAGATTCCATGGGCCGTGCCAATAGCAGGCGCAAAGATATCTACCCCAGTCTCTTTCACAAAGCTCACAGCAGCGTCCGGGTCACAAAGGGCTGCTTCATCATCAGCCACTATTACCTGGTCTTCCACACCGGAGACGGTTCCCAGTTCTCCCTCAACGGATATATTACCCAAATT
>JAGLNY010000272.1 GCA_023139255.1 Spirochaetales bacterium | reverse complement strand
CAAGGCAACCTTGCCTCTAGTATCCTGTTACCCAGATCGTGACAATTTGTCACGGGGTGCGATTACAGGGATCCTTTTCGTAAAAAATCAACAATCAGTTGCTTTAAATTTAACTGGTGACAATTTGTCACCAATTCACTTTGACTACGATTATGGAAACTAAAGCCTGCAATTTTATTAAAGCTAAGAGCTTTCGGACAACGGGATAGATTGGATAATGCATACAAACCCTTCTGTATTGGCACAATCTGTCTTCCTTTTTTTACCGTTAGAAGTTTCTATTTGAACTGTCGATAATTTGTCGACAGTTCAAATAGGCTGCAGTTTCTTGTTTCATTCAGCTCTATATTTCGTGAAAATCAACAATCAGGTGCTTTCTTCTACATCATCACTATCCCACATATCACGATAACAGAAAATATATTCTGCAGTAGCTTGTGGATCAATAGTATAATAGTACCGGCATAGTTTTTTTAAGAGCAACAAAATATTATCATCAAATGCAACTTCAAGAAGAGTATCCAGGGTGTGTTCAATGGTGTTCTTATCCTGGTCATTTGTCATTATTATCCGCTCAACTTCTGGTCTACAAAAAACCATGGCTTGCAAAACCGCTTTTCTTTGTAATTTTTGAAGTTCACTACCAAAAGCAATTATCTCAGCTTTGCTAAAAAGTGGTTCCCCTGTGTTTTCTTCATTTTCCATAATTTACTTCCCAATGTCCACCAACCCCTCTACCAACCTGTCTACCAACCTATCCTCTGTTGAGCTGCTTGTTTTTTCATTACTATTAAAATTTATCATCTATTCTCCAATGTTGATTCTGTTGTTGTGATAATCTCAACAGCTACTTATTGCCCCACTTATTACCCCACTTATTGCACCACCTATTGCACCACCTATTGAGCCACCATCCCTATATCATAAATGTGCAGAAAACTTGGCAAACTACTATACGCTTTGCTGAGTGACCTCATTCAATTTCGTATAGACTTTTTTCATCATCAGCTCTTTGACCAAGCTCCCGAATGACTGATCTCCCAGAATCTTTTCAAATATTTCCTGGTTTTGATCCATCCGTTCAATCAATTTATCAATAAACATCTCTTCAAAAGCATATTTAAAAGTATCCATTTCATTGACCTTAGCTTGAGTCTGCAGCGTTGTATCCTCCATCAATTCAGCTTCTATCTGTTCAAAAAACAGCCTGTCAGCTTCTTCAAACTCGGTGCCAAACCGCTCATTCAGAATATCAATAATTTCAGATAATGCCGCCTTCTCCTCTTTTGCCCGTTTAATACCTGCCTCTGACAAACCGTCCAACTTACTATTTTCACCCGCGATTAAATCAATTGAGCCCTCCTTGATTTTCTGCAGGCGGTAATATTCCATTGCCACTTCATCGACAAGTTTCATGCTTTCCGATAAATCACGTTTGGGTAATTTGGTTTGCAGTAACTTGGCGTACGCGTAAAACTTTTCAAATTCCGCTTCCCTAAAGGGCATTATCTGGGCAAGGAAAGAGTACAAGTTTGTCCAGGTGCGTAAGCTTTTTTTAAACTCCTCTTTTTCCTCTTCTGTTTCTATCGCCTTGTAGCGGTCAACGGCCGGATCAATATACGCGTAGAGTTGTGCTTGTGCCTTAACGGTCATTTGTGTGGATGGGTTAAAATAGATTTTCGCGAAAGCATCTATTTCCGATGTTACATAGACCTGCCGCTCATCCAGCTTTGCTTTCAGGTCATAGAGATGATTCGGGTCGGGTTCTTCACTTACCGAGGTGATTTCATAATAGGGTTGGAATGATTCCAGGATCGTTTCCCGGTCATTCACAAAATCCAGTACAAACGTATCCTCTTTCCCAGAGATAGTCCGGTTCAACCGGGAAAGCGTCTGTACCGCTTTAACCCCTGAAAGAGGTTTATCCACATACAGAGTATGTAATAAAGGTTGATCAAAACCTGTTTGGTATTTATCAGCAACAATCAGGATTTTATTTTCATCCCGGTTAAAGACCTTTGGCAGTTCCTTTTCACCAAATCCCGTCATTTGCGGTTCGGTAACACCATCAGGATAATTATCATCAATTACCTTGCCGGAGAATGCCACCAATACCTTAATATTCTGCTCGTATCCTTTTTCTGTAATGTAGCGGTTACATTCTTCAAAATAGCGCTTGGCATGAATCCTGGAAGATGTCACCAACATTGCCTTGGCTTTGCCGCCAATTTTGGGAGCCACCACCTGCCTGAAATGCTCAATGATTATTTCAGTCTTTTGTGCCAGATTATGAGGGTG
>JAGLNY010000271.1 GCA_023139255.1 Spirochaetales bacterium | reverse complement strand
TGGTTCTTTAGGATGGCATTTTGATGATGAAAACAAAAAAGTGTGGAGAAAAGATTCTGACAGTGAGGAGCTCCTAATATATCCTTCTAGCTTGAAATATAGTGAGTCAAAGAAACAACCTTATACCGCTTTAATGGATAGATTAACAAACTTTTTAAAACAGCCGGATACAGTTTTAATTACTTGCGGTTATTCCTTTAGTGATGAGCATATAAATGAACGAATTGTAACTGCACTAAATACCAATACTTCTGGTCATGTAATTTCTCTTTTTTATGATATTGACTGGAATGATAATAAAAAAGATTATTTATTGACAAAAGGTTCCGAACTGACAAAATTGGCAAAAGCAAATAAAAAACTATCTGTTTATGGTTGTAGAAACGCAGTTATTGGTGGTCAATATGGCCATTGGAAGCTTAAACGAGAACCTGATAAAGATGACACAATAAATATTCATCTTTATTATGATGAAGATTTCTATGACTTAGAAAATGAACTAAAAAAGGAAAAAAAAGGTGAAGAGGATTGGAGTGGTGAAGGTGAGTTGTTCCTTCCAGACTTCTTGAAATTTGTAATCTTCCTTCAATCTATGATATTAGAAGACAAGTTGTTTGGAGAAAATAAAAGTGAATAAAAACCAAACAAAAATCGGTGAAATTGTTAGTGTGAGTGGCAATGTTATCACGGTTCAGTTGTCAGATACTGTTAAATCAAATATGCCGGTTATTGATGGCATTGTCTATCGTATTGGTCAGATAGGCTCTTTTCTGAAAGTTCCTTTAGGATATGCAAATTTATATGGTATTGTAACTCAAATTGGTGCTGCAGCGATACCTGATAGAATCAAAGAACTAATGGAACAAGATTATACAAGACTTGATAACAGGCAGTGGCTTAATATGGTGTTGGTTGGAGAACAGGTAGGAAAAAAATTTGATCGAGGTGTTTCTCAATCTCCTACAACTGGAGACAATGTTCATTTAGTAACCATACAAGATTTGGATGTTATTTATGGCGGGTATGATGAAAGCAATTCCATTACTGTTGGGAATATAAGTATATCCGAAAGCCTAAATGCTAAAATTGATTTAAATAAAATGATATCCCGTCACTGTGCGATTCTGGGGTCTACCGGCAGTGGCAAATCGAATTCTGTGGGTGTTGTGCTGAGTGCGATAGCAAACAAAGGATTTAAAAGCTCAAGAATTCTTGTTATTGATCCACACGGGGAATATAACAGCGTGTTGAAAAACAGGAGTAATGTTTATAAAATAAAAGCTGATCCTAAGAAACAACATAAAGAGCTATTTATCCCTTTTTGGGCACTTCCATTTGAGGAATTAATGAGTATTTTCTCTGGGAATTTAAATGATCAAAATAAGGATTATTTAAGATTGAAAATAATTGAGTCTAAAAGAAAATCAGTACAAGAAAATAGTATTAAAATTGACGATATACTTATAACGGCAGACTCTCCTATTCCCTTTAGTCTAGCACAACTTTGGTTTGATTTAGATGATTTTGAAAGGCAAACCTTTAATGAACGAGCAAAACCTGAAACAGTTACTGATAAGAAAATTGAAGGCAATATTGAAGAGTTAAAATCCAATGAGTATGAACCAGCAAGTGCGGGTGGTGGCGCCCCTTTTCTAAACAATCAAGCTAAGGGTATTCTAAGTTTTCTTGATAGTATAAGAGCAAAACTAAAAGATTCAAGATACGAATTTTTATTTAATCCTAGCGATTATAACCCTAATTTAAAGGGAAAAGTCGCAAAAGATTTGAGCAGTCTGTTGCTCAATTGGTTGGGTAGTGAAGAACCTGTAACAATACTTGATCTTTCAGGTGTTCCAAATGAGATTATGGCTTCCATCTCTGGGACTTTACTAAAAATCATATATGACGCGTTGTTTTGGGGACAGAATCTAAAAAATGGGGGGAAAGAACAACCTCTGCTCATTGTACTTGAAGAGGCACACAATTATTTGAAGTCAGGTGAAGATTCAATTTCTTCAAGAGCGGTTCAATCAATTGCTAAAGAAGGCCGTAAGTATGGTGTTGGATTACTTTTAGTCACACAAAGACCATCTGAGTTAGATGAGACTGTTTTAAGCCAATGTGGAACTATTGTAGCTTTAAGAATGAATAACTCAAAAGACAGAAGCCATATTCGTTCTGCAATTCAGGATGAACTTCAAACAATGGTTGATTTACTACCGAGTTTACGTACAGGAGAAGCTGTTATTTCAGGGGAAGGTGTTAAAATCCCATCGCGGGTTCAGTTTTACAAACTTTCCAACGCTCCTAAAGGTGCCGACCCAATAGCTTCCGAAAAATGGATGGAAGAGAAAAATATTAAAGTTGAAGATTATGATAAACTATTATCGCATTGGCGAAACCAAAATTTAAAGGAGAATCCATAATGAACGTAAAAATGATTTCAGTTAGTTCATCTAATATAGCAGCTGTAGGATATGATGTTGAAAGTGAGATTGTTCATGTGCAATTTGTAAATGGTTCTGAATATATTTATAAAGGGGTACCTCAGCATGAATTTGATGGTTTACTTAACGCTCCATCCATAGGTTCCTACTTACACAGAAACTACAAGAATGTATATTCTTATGAGAGGACATCATAAACCACATAACAAATCTTACTATCTGATATTTTCACGCTGTCTCATTAAATTGCAAGCAAAACGAAACCCTAATACCAAAAAACCAGAATCAACATTGGAGAATAGATGATAAATTTTAAAGATAAGGCAAATTTGATCTGGGAAGTGGCAGATCTACTTCGCGGGGATTACAAACAGTCTGATTATGGCAAGGTTATCCTGCCCTTAACGATTTTACGCCGGCTGGATTGTGTGTTGGCATCAAGCAAACAAAAAGTGCTGGATTATCTGCCAAAAGTAGAGACACTTTCCGATTACGCGAAAGACCTCACCTTAAATAAAATTGCAGGGTTTAATTTTCACAACCGCAGTCAATTTGATTTTACGAAACTGATTGCCGACCCTAACCATATTGCCGCAAATTTACGGAATCATATCAACGGTTATTCTGCCTCTGCCCGGGAGATTATCGAATATTTCAACTTTGATGATCAGGTTGAGCGTATGGATGATCCCAAGGCGGATATTTTATTTCAGGTGG
Source organism: Spirochaetales bacterium (assembly GCA_023139255.1). Taxonomy (GTDB): domain Bacteria; phylum Spirochaetota; class Spirochaetia; order JABMQR01; family JABMQR01; genus JABMQR01. The sequence goes on along the minus strand of JAGLNY010000271.1, from coordinate 1,619 downwards.
TCAAGAAATTTGGCGAGATTGATCTTGCCGGTATGGATACCATGCAAATGGGGTATGTGTTTGAAGACCTTATCCGTCGTTTTGCAGAGCAATCGAATGAAACCGCGGGAGAACACTTTACCCCCAGAGAAGTTATCAAACTGATGGTTAATGTGTTATTCAATGCGGATAACCAGGCTCTGACTCAGGCAGGTATTGTCAAAACCTTATATGACCCTGCTTGTGGGACAGGCGGGATGCTCTCTATAGGCGAAAAGCACCTCATGGACTTTAACCCGGATGCAAAGCTTGAAGTTTTCGGGCAGGAGATCAACCCGGAATCCTATGCTATTTGTAAATCCGATATGCTCATCAAAGGGCAGAATCCTGCCAATATCAAGTTTGGCAACACCTTCACCATAGATTGCCTGAGGGAAGAAAAATTTGATTACATGCTTTCCAATCCGCCCTTTGGTGTGGACTGGAAAAAAGCAAAAAAAGTCATCACAGACGAACATGAAAACGCCGGTTTTGCCGGTCGGTTCGGGGCGGGATTGCCCCGCATCAACGACGGCTCCTTGCTTTTCCTGCAGCATATGATCTCAAAGATGAAGCCATCACAGGATGGCGGCAGCCGCATCGGCATTGTTTTTAATGGCTCACCGCTTTTCACCGGTCAGGCAGGAAACGGGGAAAGCAATATCCGCCAATGGATTATTGAAAATGACTGGCTGGAGGCGATCATCGCCCTACCGGACCAGCTTTTTTACAATACCGGCATTTCAACCTATATCTGGATCCTCAATAACCATAAAAGCGGGCAGCGCAAAGGCAAGATCCAGCTGATCAATGCCACCGGGGCCAAAGATGATGAGCTGATAAAAGCCGGTGAACGGGACTTAAACCGTTTCTGGGAAAAGATGCCCCGCTCCTTGGGCAACAAACGCAAACAGATACCTGAAAACGGTAATGATAAGGGCATTGGCTTCATCACCCGGCTATATGGTGATTTTGAAGAGAATGAATTTGTTAAAATTCTGCCAAACGCGTTTTTTGGTTACTGGCGGGTCACTGTGGAGCAACCCCTATCCGATGAGAATGGAAATGACGTTACGACACGAGACGGTAACCCCAAGCCTGATCCAAAATTGCGCGATTATGAGAATATCCCGTTTTTAAAAAAAGACCGGGACGGCAACCTGGTACCGCAAACCATCAAGAAATATTTTGAACAGGAGGTCATACCCCACCTGCCCAAAGCGTGGATTGATGAGAGTAAAACCAAAACCGGCTATGAAATCAACTTCATCAAATATTTTTACGAGTTCAAACCCTTGCGCTCACTGGCGGAAATCAAAGCCGACATCCTGGCGCTGGAAACCAGTTCTCTGGTACTGGAAAAAACAGTGCTGGAGGATTGATCATGGATGATGACAGGCAAGATATTATCATTTATAACACCGAAGACGGCAAAGCGTCCGTATCCCTCTATGCCAAAGACGGCATGGTATGGATGAATCAGAATCAGCTGGCGAAACTTTTTGACACCTCCGTGCCGAACATAAGCATGCATATATCTAACATACTGAAAGATAAGGAGTTAGATGAAAAATCAGTTGTTAAGGATTACTTAACAACTG
>JAGLNY010000270.1 GCA_023139255.1 Spirochaetales bacterium | reverse complement strand
GCAAATTTCATGAATATGTTTGGTTTCACCATGTTTAACAACGAGATAATTGCTGCGGAAATATCAAAAAGATCAGGTAAAGAAGTGAAATTAGGACGTATGAATTGGCAGGCAGATTCATTTCATATTTATGGAAAAGATTTAAAACAAGCTAAAGAACGTTTGTTTAATAGAATAGATTCAACAGATTTTGAAGACCGGATTTATAATTTAGGCGATGAAATGATTAAAGAGATATATGATGAAGCTGAGCCAATGATTATTGAAAAAATCAAAAAATATGATGCAGAACACTAATAGGTTGCATTATCAGAAAAATTGTTCCGGGTCAACTGGGACCTGATCTTTGAGTACTTCAAAATAGAGTTTGGGATCCAACATATTACCGGTGTTCCCTAAAAGTGCAATTTGTTCACCCTGTTCAACAAAATCTCCTACTTCCAACCCTATGAAACTGTCAAGATGACCATATACAGTTTGGTAACCATTATCATGTGATATAATAATATGTTTCCCCAGCCCGCTCTGATCGGTGCTTATTGATCTAATTTGACCACTCTTGGCAGCGACGACCATTGTTCCTGTCTCATTCTCAATATACACACCCTTTGCTTTGCTAAATTCACCTGTTCTGACATCCTCAACTTCATCATCAAAATGAATTGCGATTATGCCCTCAGCAGGAAGAACAAATAGGGTATTCATAACAAGCAGGAAATCCTCCTCACTAATCACTCTATTGGGAATAAATAATTTTTCACCAGGTTTAATCAGGGAAGATGTTTTCCCATTTACTTCAGCCAAAGTCACATAACCCATATCAAATGAATAGGCAATCATTGATAGTGAGTCACCGGACTTCACTGTATACATTTGACCATCTCTGTCCGGTATTTGCAGTACAGATCCTACAACAATTTGATTAACATCCTCAATCTCATTTACCCCGACAATGGTTTCCGGCTTCAGCCCGAACCCTACTGCTATCTTGTTTACTGTGTCTCCGCTCTTAACCACATAATCCACAAATTTCACAGGGCTGTTTTGAATATCATTATCATCGTTGGTTTCACGTTCATCTCCAACCTCTGAACTCTCTTCTGCTTCAGAGTCGGTTTCTGCTTCCGGTTCAGATCCTGTATCTGCAGCAATCACGGATTCTTCACCGGATTCTGCATCTGCTGCAGTTGCAGGTTCCGATATTGGATCATGCTCTATCTCAGCAGATGCCTCTGTATCGGTAAATGCTTCTTCTGTTAATTCAACAGCAATTTTCTGCTCTTCAGTAAGGTTTTCTTCAATTGCTTCATTTGCAGCATCTGCAACCAGTATATCCACATCAGGTATATCGATTGAAATCTCCGGGGCACCTGGTTCTGCTGCGTCTAGCGATCCGGGGTTTCTCAGTAAGAAAATTATTCCAATAATTGATGCTGCAATAAACAGTAGTATAATACTGGTGACTAACCGTTTCATGAATTTATGCTTTCTTTCGTTAAAATCCTGTCCAAAATATCCGGAGTTCATATCATCATAATCACTGCGTTTGTTTGAATCCATCTTAATTAATCCTGCTATCGACAATTGTTTTGTTAAATACTAATATATTTTTGCTATGGATACCAGTAGAAAAAGACATATTTATCATCTCTTCCTGATTGTAACCATTTTATTTTGCCTGTTCTTGATTATTAGAGTAGCAGTATTAACACTTTTTCCTGAATCTTCTTCAATGAGTAATACAGATTACACAACACCCAATATTGCAGAACATGTTGAAAGGGGAACCATATATGATAGAAATGGGGTTATTCTCGCTGCTGAAGTCCCCTACTACACTTGTGCAGTAATGATTCAGTCTGTTCAATCAAAAGAAAAGACTGCTGAAATTCTTTCGCCGATTCTTTTTATGACAAAAACAGAAATTGTGAAACAAATGCAGGATAGAACGATCTATGCCGTAATTAAACACAGATTAAGTCAGGAAGAAATGAACTTTATACAGCAGAAAATTGATGCAGGAATGCTTCCTGGGGTAATTATTGAAAAACGCTATGGAAGAAAATATCCGCAAAATCATCATGCTGCCCAGCTTTTGGGATTTGCGAGTATTGATAACATTGGGTTAGAAGGACTGGAATATTCATTCAACGACTTATTATACCCGCTCCCCGAGACTAAAACCGATATAACCGTTGGAAAAGATATCTATGTAACTCTTGATTTAAGAATTCAATTTTTCACCGACCGGCAGATGGAGTTAATTGCTGAAAAGCATAATCCGGATTCTGCCTCAGCTATTATCATGGATGCAGATACAGGAGAAATACTTGCATGGTCATCATATCCATGGTATGACTTGAATTCATACTCTGTTTCAACGGCGGAGGAACGCCTGAACAGGCCTGCTGTCGCAATGTATGAACCAGGGTCTGTTTTTAAGATTTTTTCTCTTGCCTCTATCCTTGAAATTGATGATGCTGATGTTGATAAACGTTTTATTTGTGACGGGTCATACTCTTTTACCATGCCGAATGGGAACACTGCTGTAATTAACTGTATCTCCGCACACGGGGATGTTGGACTCCGGGAAATACTAAAATATTCATGCAATGGGGCAATTGCACACCTGGCACTCCAGACAAATCCTGAAAGCTTCTACGAAAGCATCATGAATTTTGGTTTTTCAAGAACGTATGGCTTGCAAATCCCGGGAGAAGCATCGGGATTGCTGGCCCCCCCTGATAAATGGTCCGGCAGATCAATACCGACAATAGCTTTTGGACAGGAAATAGGAGTCACGGCACTCCAGATGACAACTGCTGCAACTTCATTCAGTAATAACGGAATGCTTCTTAAACCTGGGGTTATATCAAAAATAGTGAATCCTGATGGTTCTCTCTTTTATGAATTTGAGAGAACAGAAATTCGTAGAGTTTTATCCGATGAAAATGCATCCAATATACTGAATATGATGATTTCAGCGACAGAACCTGGGGGCACGGCAATTCATGCGCGTGCCCCCGATATAACTACAGCTGCAAAAACAGGGACAGCCCAAATCCTGGATCCGGGTACCCATACCTATTCTCCGGATCATGTTCTAGCCAGCTGTATTGCACTATTCCCTGCTGAAAATCCAGAATATATTATCTATATAGCTGTTGATAACCCGAAATCCGGCCAATATTACGGGAGTTCAGTTGCGGCACCTTCTATTAGCGCAATAACCAGCGATCTTGTATCTGCAGGTCTTGCTGTAAGCGGAAAAACAACTTTCCTTATTATCCCGGGTGAAAATTCTGATCTAATT
>JAGLNY010000027.1 GCA_023139255.1 Spirochaetales bacterium | reverse complement strand
AAAATACCCATGCTGGGCGTCTGTTTGGGGCATCAGGTTATTGTGCAGGCTTTTGGCGGTAGAATAACACAGGCACCGACAATTATGCATGGGAAAGTGGATGCTGTTTCTCACGACAGCCGTGGAATGTTCCGGAATATTGAGCAGAATCTGAAGGTTGTGCGATATCACTCCCTGACCGCGAATCAGGGGACAATACCGGACGTATTGCAGGTTACCGCTCGGGGACAAAAAGATCAGGCGGTAATGGGGGTAAGGCATAAAGAGTATCAGATTGAAGGGGTTCAGTTTCACCCGGAGTCTATCGGTACACCCCATGGATACAAACTGATACAGAATTTTCTTAACTATAAGCGGGAGGAATCACCCGTTACAAGAATTCTGGGCCAATTAACCGGCGGCGGTGATCTTGATCCTGCCGATGCCTATGAAATTATGGATGAAATAACCAGCGGAGAGCTTAGTAACGGCCAGATTGGCGCTTTTCTTGGGGCTATGGCTGTAAAGGGAGTAACCCCGGTTGAACTTAGCCAGTTTGCCTCAGTTCTCATCAATAAGACCGGTGTGACGGCGGAAGAACAGGAATTGCTGGATACCTGCGGAACCGGTGGTGACGGGAAGCATACCTTTAATATATCGACAGCTTCGGCTTTAGTATGTGCGGCAGCAGGTATAAAGATTTCCAAACATGGCAACAAGGCTGTTTCCTCAAAATCCGGAAGTTATGATTTTCTGCAGGCTCTCGGCATCCCGGTATCACAATCCTATAAAGAGTGCGTGAATGCCATTGACCAAAACGGGTTTGCATTCCTTTTTGCCCCGATCTTTCACAGTGCAATGAAATATGCGGGACAGGTCAGACAGGAACTGAAGGTCAGAACTGTTTTTAACATGATTGGACCACTGGTTAACCCGATGCGTCCCTGTTTCCAGATTACCGGGGTTTTTTCAGAAACTATCCTCGATCTCTATGCAGAAACCCTGAGGCTTCTGGGTATTAAACGGGGGCTGGTCGTTCACTCGGATGACCATCTTGATGAGATAAGCATTTGTGCCCCGACAACGGTTAAGGAGATTGGTACGGATGGTGAAATACGGGAGTATAAAATTGAACCGGAGAAATTCGGGATAAGCGGTTACAGCATGCAGGATCTGGAAGGCGGGAACGCTATGGAGAATGCCGAATTATTTTTGGAAATTATCGGGGGGGATGTATCCCGGAAAAAAAACCAGGCAGTATTTGAGGCTGTCGCGTTAAATGCAGGGGCAGGGTTGTATACAACCGGTTCTGTTGAGTCAATAGAACAGGGATATCGTAAGGCTGCCAGGTTGATATCAGACGGTACTGTTAAGGAGCTGGTCCTGAAACTACAGGATCAAGGCTAAAACTTACCATGAATATACTGCAGAAAATCCAGGAAGAGAGAGCCGTATACAAGAAACAGGAAACAAGAGAAATTCTGAAAGCATTCCCGGAAGGCAAAAGAAGTAGGCCGATTGTGGATTTCTTTGGTAAAAAAGGACTAATCTGCGAACTGAAAAAAGCTTCACCAAGCAAGGGAATCATTAATTCTTCTGAAAATCTGGGTGATGTGATTCATGAGTATATTCAGGGGGGTGCAGAAAGGTTTTCTGTCCTTACTGAACAAAACCATTTCCTGGGAAATTGGCGATACCTGCATGAACTTAAAAGCGAATACCCGGAAAAAGGTTTTCTGAGAAAGGATTTTCTTTATACACAAGAGGATATGTATGAATCCTGGCTTATCGGGGCTGATGCCGTACTCCTCATTGCTGAGATGCTTAAAACCGAACAAATGGGTAAGCTGATAAATGAAGCACACAGGTTGGGGCTTCAGGTGCTCTGTGAGGCGCATAGCGGTTCTGAACTGGAACGAATCCTTTCACTTGAAAAGCTTCCTGATGCAATTGGGATAAATTCGCGTAATCTCACAACGTTCCAGGTAAACAACCGGATTCCGTTTGCCCTGAAACAACGAATACCAGAAAAAATACCGGTAATAGCCGAATCAGGGGTGCGAGACGCATTTTTTACCAGACTAGCTGGTAATGCCGGATTCCATGGGGTTTTAATTGGTGAAACGCTGATGCGTTCGGAAAACAGGATCCTGACAATTCAGGAGATGATTACAGAATATGAGAGGGGAAGGATGGAAAAACCCTGTTTCTTCTCCAGGCTTATGAAACGCTGCAACAGAAGGCCGGGCATGAAATACCTGCCATTGGTAAAAATCTGCGGGATAACCAGAATAGAGGATGCCGAGGCGGCAGTGCGTGAGGGTGCTGATGTTCTTGGTTTTATCCTCGCTCCGTCAAAAAGACAAATTGAAATATCTGACCTGGAAAAGTTTACGAAACTTGATGTACT
>JAGLNY010000269.1 GCA_023139255.1 Spirochaetales bacterium | reverse complement strand
AATTATTAAGTGATGCAATCAATAAACTTTATTATCCCGGAATACATTGGCGAATTATCAGGTTTGTTTAAATTGGTTTTATTGACAATGTGTGTAGTCACTTTCCCTACACTAAGCGATGCAGAACTAACGGGGGATTGAATAACAAATGGTTTTCCTGATTTTCCCGAGGTAGAAACTATTTTATCAAGAGGAATTGCACCTGCATAGGTAATACTATAATTAAGGAACTGTTGGACACCGCTGCCTAAACGTTTTGCAAGGGTTTTTGAAGATTCATCTGAAATGGACTTGTTAATTATCAGATGCATATCCGGGACTCTATCCTTTCTGATTCTCTTTATTATAGTTTTAATCATACCATAGGTATCCCGGACTGCATGAATATCAGGTTCTGATATGAGTAAAAGGATATCAGCTCCGGTAATAAACGGGATTGTCTCTTTTGCTATACCGGGTGATACATGTACAATAACAAAATCCGCCTCTTCAAGTTTACCGAGTTCCTGTCTTACATGCTGTACAGCTAATTTTCCAAGATCCCCGGCTTTTGTAACAGCTTCGGTGTGTGTTAAAATTCTCAATCCTTCCGGGGTTTGTATCAGGACATCCTGAAGTTGGTGTTTCCCTTTTAGCAGCTCTTTACATGATACAGGAGTACTGTATGATGCAGGAGTATCCAAAACAGAATGATTCCCCCCAAATAGCTGAAGCGTAGTATTCCCTGAATCAAGCAGTACTACGCGTTTTTTTTGAAGTATTAGTGAAACAGCAATGTTAACTGATGTAGAAGTTGTTCCATAACCCTTTTTGGCTGCTGTTACGGCAATAATAACGGTTCTGTTATTTCCTGATGAAACAAGTTTTCGCAGGGATTCAGCCTGATCATTCATTCCCGATCATCCAAACCGAAGATTGAGGATTCACCTGAAGTATTTTCATGTATTTCTTCACCAAACCCGCCAAAAGTAAGATTCTCAACATCAACATTAAACCCTTTCAGTGCCCTCATAAAGAAACCGATTGATGCAGGAATAAGGTCCTGGGGAACTTTTTGTCCTGTTGTAACATAAAGAACAGGAAGCTTTTTCTCAGCAATCACACTTAAAGCATTGCCCAGAATTTCAGTCTCATCCAATTTTGTGAGTATTAAAGTTGATATTCTAAATGATAAAAATCTATCAATTGTCTTAATCATATCAGCAAATTTCATTGAAGCAGAAAGAGTGAGACAAAATTTTGTGCTGCTGCCGCAAACTGAAAGGATTCTCTGCATTTCATCATAGATATCCTGGTCTTTAGGACTTTTCCCAATCGTATCAATAAGGATTAAATCTGAGTCTGCATGATCATGCAGAAATGTATCAAGCGCAAGAGGAGAACTAACAGATGTTACCGGAATTGACATAATATCGCCGAATGTCTCAATCTGGTTTTTTGCCCCTATCCTGTAATTATCAATTGTCACAATTGAAACTTTTTTATTTCTCTTCATTCCGCTGCCAAGTCCGTGAACAGCAGCAATTTTGGCGACAGTTGTTGTTTTTCCGACACCTGTCGGACCCATCAACACCAGGATCTGCGGCAGGTGTCTCTGCCCGGCTGTATCAATTACGATCGAATCCGCTATATAGCCCAAAGCCTTTGATTCCAACAGAAGCACGTCGTTACTGGACAACAAGTTTTCATCTTCTGATATTTTATTGCATACATTATCTATGAATCCAGGAGTGAAATCATTATACTGAAGAATTTTTACTATTTTCTCAATTAAGGATTGCTTTTTTGCGTGTTTTTCTTCGTTCATGGCTAACTGGTTCCTGACCTTTTCCAGTTCACTAAGAACTTCTCCCATATCTGTGTTTTTTGTAAAAGCAGGATCCACCCCGGCTGAACCTGATTGAGTATCGGTAACAGACAGATAACCTGTTACCTCAACCTCTGTCCTGTGGGAGAAGCCGGGAAATCGTTTTTTTCGTATGACTTTCTTGCTATGGATTTTTGCATAATTCCCATACTGCTCACGTATCTTTCTTACAGCGGCTTCATACGTAGGTGCTTTTACAGTAAAATATTCCATAGTCGTCCTGGTTTAGAGAATATATCGGCTAAGATCCTGATTCTGGACAATATCTGATAATCTCTCATCAACATATTCCCCTGTAATTGTAACTGTTTGCCCCCTCATATCTGAAGCATTAAACGAAACATCATCTAAAAGCAACTCCATTATTGTATGCAGCCGGCGGGCACCAATATTTTCTGTTTTGGAATTGACCTCTGCAGCGATCTCGCCTAGTTTTTCTATTGCATCTTTTGTAAACACCAGTTCCACATTTTCAGTCTTCAGAAGTTCAATATATTGCTTAATCATAGCATTTTCCGGTTCTTCTAAAATCCTACAGAAATCCTTGCTGGATAAATCATTCAACTCTACCCGTATGGGAAACCTCCCCTGAAGTTCCGGAATTAAATCAGAAGGTTTACTCATATGAAAAGCTCCCGCTGCAATAAATAATATATGAGATGTGTCTATTATACCATACTTTGTATTAACTTTTGAACCTTCCACTATCGGCAGGATATCCCTCTGAACTCCTTCTCTGGAGATATCAGGCCCACTTCCCCCCCCACGGTTGCCTGCTGCTACTTTATCAATCTCATCAATAAAAATAATACCCATTTGCTCAACTCGTTCCTTGGCAATATCCGAGGCATTATCTGTATCTATCAGTTTTTCCATCTCATCGTCCAGTAAAATTTGCTTTGCCTGTTTAACAGTAACACGTTTTTTCTTTTTCTTTTTTCCGAAAATACTTCCAATGCTGTTCAATGCATTTTCCATATCCTCAAGATTTCCACCAGCGAGTAATTCTATGCCCTTAGGACCTTTTGCAGTTACTGAAACATTAATTTCCTTGTCATCAAGTTTACCCTCCCTAAGCATACGCCGGAATTTTTCTCTTGTACTCGTACCGGAATAATCAACATGTTCCTTTTCAGCCCTTCCAAGTGCATCAACAACAATTACATCTTTATCTTTACCAGTATCTTTTTCTGTGTCATTGTTTTTTTTCTCTTCTTTACTTTTCACTCCGGGGAGCAATAAGTTAAGCAACTGCTCCTCAGCGTTTCTTTCGGCTGCTTCCTGAACATTCTCTGCAAGTTCAGCTTTTACCATAGATACAGCAACACTCATCAAATCACGAATCATGGATTCAACATCTCTGCCGACATACCCTACTTCAGTAAATTTTGTGGCCTCCACCTTAATAAAAGGCGCGCCGCTCAGCTTTGATAATCTACGGGCAATTTCAGTTTTACCTACCCCTGTTGGTCCTATCATTATGATGTTTTTGGGGGCAACTTCATCCCGAATAGAATCCGGGAGCTTTTTTCTCCTGATCCTGCTCCGCAGAGCGATTGCAACTGCCCTTTTAGCTTTGTCCTGACTAATTATGTATTTATCCAATTCCTCAACGATCTCAGCCGGGGTCATGGTATCAAGGTCTTTCCTACGCATTAAACTTCCTCCACTATTATGTTTGAGTTAGTATATATGCAGATTCCTGCTGCTATTTCCAAAGATCTCCGCGCAATTTCAGACGCATCCAGATCTGATGCATTAAGGTAGGCCTTTGCTGCTGCAAGAGCAAAGTTCCCACCGGATCCAATCGCTATTGCTCCTTCTTCAGGCTCTATTACATCCCCAGTCCCTGATATCAGATAAATTTTACTAGTATCAGCAACCAGCATCATAGCCTCAAGTTTTCGGAGTGTACGGTCAGTTCTCCACTCCTTTGCCATTTCCACAGCTGCCCGGGTTAAATCCCCATTAAATTGATTGAGCTTTTTCTCAAAAAGCTCAAACAAAGTAAAAGCGTCGGCTGTAGCACCTGCAAATCCTGTTATAACTTTATCATGAAACATTCTGCGAACCTTACGGGCATTCCCTTTCATGATGGAATCCCCAAGAGTTACCTGTCCGTCTCCTGCTATAGCAGTTTTATTATCCTTCCTTACGGCTAGAATTGTCGTTCCTCTAAAACTCATATGCTGTATAATCTCCTGTTTTTACCCATGCGGGTGACTTTTTTTGTATACTTCCTTCAATCTGCCCGCACTCACGTGGGAATAAATTTGTGTAGTAGATACATTCTCATGTCCCAGCAGCTCCTGGACTACCCGGATTCCTGCATCATTCTCAAGTATATGGGTCGCAAAAGTATGCCTGAACGTATGCGGCGTTATTTTTTTGGGTATACCAAGCTTCCTTGTATATAATTGAAATATATAGTGGACTCCCTGAGGCGTCAATCTATGTCCCCTATTATTCACAATTAATGATACCTTATCATCCGGCTTAACAGTCCGGGTTTGCTGCCGTGCGTTTCTTAAAGGGATATATAATAAGAGAATTTCCTGGGCTGAGGGGGTTAAAAATACAAACCTGTCCTTATCACCCTTTCCATGTACAAGAATTGTTTTTTCTGCCAGATGAACATCCGCCAGATTCATACCAGTGAGTTCAGACAATCTACATCCTGTAGAATAGAGCAGCTCGAAGATTACACGGTCCCGTATTCCGGCAAAGTCATTGCCGGGAGCCTCAATAATTTTCTTTACTTCTTCATGGGAAAGTACTGAGGGAAGTCTTCTTCCGCCGCCAATTCCTTTTATCCTGCTAAATGGGTTAATTTCGCAATATTCGTATCGTATACAAAAAGAAAAAAATCCTTTCACCCCTGATAAAATCCTGTTAACGCTATTTGAACTGTAATCGGTACGTATAAGCATTGCCAGGAACCTTCTTGCCTGCTCATACGTTGTTTCAGTAATTCCTGATTCCTGATCACTGCAGAACTGCTCATATTTTTTGAGATCCTGCCGATAGGAGATTACTGTCCTTTCAGAAAGCTTTCTTACATCCCGCAAATAGAGAATATAGTTTTCTATCAATTCATTCATTGATCGATCAGCCTTTTTTTATAGTTTAAACCAGGTATCCTGAAATCTGAAAATTTTTCCTTCACCGCAGCCTGAGGCTAGAAGTCTTGCCTGAGTATTGATGGAGCTCAAAACAGAAATTTCAGGGATTGCCCCGGGATCCCATCCCCAGTCCTCACAAACCTCTTTCATTGAAGATAGTACAGAAGCACCCTCTTCGGCAAGTTTTTTTGTACCTTTTGAGGTTCGTGAAAGAAGACCTGTTTTGTGAATATAAACATCCCGACCCTGTTCAAGAGCAAATGAGGCTGTAATTAATGCACCTGAACGTTCCGGAGCCTCAACAATACAGACAGCCCGGCA
>JAGLNY010000268.1 GCA_023139255.1 Spirochaetales bacterium | reverse complement strand
GTATCCATCATCCCTGGCATTGAAAACTTTGCTCCTGAACGAACAGAAACAAGAAGCGGGTTTTCAGGATCACCTAATTCAGCACCCATTTCTGCCTCAAGTTTTTTCAGATTTTCCAGAACCTGTTCTTTCAAACCTTCTGGATATTCTCCTTTGTTTTCTGAAAAATAAGCGCAAGTCTCTGTACTTATAGTAAATCCCGGCGGTACTGGTAAGCCGATACTAGACATTTCAGCAAGATTTGCCCCTTTCCCACCAAGAAGTTCTTTCATTCCGGCGTTTCCCTCGGTCTGCTTTGTACCGAAAAAATACACATACTTTTGTTCTGTCATTAGTTAGAATCCTCCATCACTATTTATTAAGTAAATTATAGCCATGCACACGATTCATGCAAAAAAAACTTTTTAGCCTTTGCACATGAGCTTCGATTATTATTATATATTTTGAAAGTAAAAAAAAGAGCCCGCCATGTTAATAATAACATTATGGACTCTTTTTCATAATAAATTTTTATCTATCGAGAATATTAATAAGAAAAATTGTTTTTGTTCATACTTTAATCGACAATCTGTAAATTTCAAGCAGAATACGCTTCCAGGTATTTACTTCTTGACGGATGTCTGAGCCGTTCAAGTGCTTTCTTTTCAATCTGCCGAATTCGTTCCTTTGTAAGATTGTATATATCCCCGATTTCTTTTAATGACATTGCATGTTTGCCGTTAAGACCAAACCGGTATTCAACAATTTCGGATTCTTTTTGACTAAGTGTACTCAAAACAGAATTTATATCATCACGCAGCGAGTTTTCTACAATACTTTCCTCAGGTGATATATAATCGGCATCCTCAATAAAATCCCCAAGTTCTGAATTGTTATTATCAGTAAAAATCGGGGTTTCAAGAGATATCATCTCCCGTGAAATGCTTAACAAATCAGAAATGTGGCGTTCATCAAGTTGGGTCATCCTGGCAATTTCAGCAAGATCCGGATCAGTACCATGCATTGAAGTTAATTCTTTCTGTGCTTTTTGTATCTGTATCAGCTCATTTGCCCGGTTCAGCGGCAATCGTATGGTCCTGGATTTTTCACATATAGACTTCAGGATAGCCTGTCTAATCCACCAAACAGCATAAGAAATAAAATGATAACCCTTATCAACATCAAAACGATCAATAGCATTCATAAGACCTATATTGCCTTCGTTAATTAAATCAATAAGCGGAAGTCCCTGGTTTTGATATTTTTTTGCAACATTAACGACAAAACGAAGATTTGACTCTATTAGTTTCTTTTTTGCACTTTCTTTCCCATCAGCTGCATCAGTTGCTATTTTTATCTCTTCATCCCTGCTAAGAAGAGGTATTTTATTTATTTCTTTTAAATACATTGAGAGGATGTTATCATCTTCAGTGTAAGAATATTCTGTTATAAAAGTTTTCCCAGCTTTCATCCTAAGCCTCCTGCGTAATTTAAGCAGGATTTATGCCAACTTTATTGATATTCTATAACTATATATATAATAAGCAATTACATATTTTTATCAGAAATAATATGTAAATTACAGTAGTATCTAATGATCTGGACTGTGTCAAATTTACACAATATTATAATAATAGCTGTATAGTGAGTAAAAATGACACATGAAAATACGATTTTACTAATAAAGTAATCTGAAAAAATTACTGCAGAAATGAAACGATTTTATCGGCATTGAAATATTTTCTCACTTCTTTTAAATTCATTTCGGGAAACACAATTGTTATTGTATAGTAATAATTTACTCTTTCTTTGCTGCTCATGCTTTTTAATTGCGGCAGTTGATATATCTCCATCCAGGTTGCTTTAATCAAGTCATGAACCATATCACCTTCCGCAAGGGTATCAAATCTAAAGGCTCGCTTCTGGCTTAAATACCTTGAAAGCTGAATTGAGTGGAACATATTCCATTCCGCATTATTATGCTGTTCTGTTTTAAGCGAAGCTGTATTTTCAGCAATATCCCGTACATTAAAAGCATTCAACCAGCAACGACGAGCATACTCTTTGTGTCCCATCTTTGAAAAGGCAAGACCAAGATAAAAAAGTATTTCCCCTAGTTCGATAAAATTGCGGCACTCACATTTTTCAAGTGCTTGCCTCAATTTATTCATGGCCTCATGTGATTTTAACGTGAATAATAATTTTTTCCCTTCAATAAGCAATTTACGGCATTCTTTCATACTACCAATAATATAAGTAACAAATACCTATCTGACAAGAAATTTATTTGTTGAAGCAACTTTAAAAATCAGATTTGAAAAAAACAATTTACTGCTTGACCATTAAAGCTTTCTTGCGTATATTTTCCTTGAAATAGCAAGTTATTAATCGGCACAATTTTAGTTATTGATTATTGTGTCCTAATAATACGGTTCAAAGACTGAACCTAAAAACCAAGATAATAAGAACAATTTCAGGAGGATTATTATGAAGATCAAACCAATTGGTGATCGTGTACTTGTAAAAGTGGAAGAAGTTGAGGAAAAGACAGCCAGCGGAATTTTTATCCCGCAAACAGCCCAGGAAAAAACACAAATTGCTTCAGTAGTTGCAGTTGGTGATGATAAAGAAGAAATCAAAGTTTCTATTGGTGATAAAATCATGTATGATAAATATGCCGGCACAACTATAGATGTAGATGGTGCTGATCATTTACTGCTTCGCATGTCTGATATCCTTGCTGTTATTGAATAAATAAGACTCATCTTAATTCCTTAAGGGAACCCTTGCTAACGTAATTATTGAAACGTTAACAGGGGTTTTTTTGTTAAATCAACTAATAAGACATTACTGAGAATAAAGAAAGTCTTCAAACTTTTCCCTGACACGATCTGACTCATATATTTCAATTAGTGTTTCCGGCAGGGAGTTGAGAAGAGTTTTTCCATAAAATTTATGAATAATCCTTGAATCCAGAATAAACACACCGCCTCTATCAAATCTATTTCGCAATAATCTGCCAAACCCTTGTTTTAACCTTACTGCTGCCTCTGGAAGGGACATCTCAAGAAAAGGATTCCCACCCTGCTTTTCTAAAGCTTTGTATCTGGCTGACTCAACAGGATTTGTAGGAACCCTGAAAGGTATTCGTGTTATAATAACAGAACGAAGGGTATTTCCTGGAGCGTCAACGCCCTCCCAAAAAGATTCAGTTGCAAGCAAAACACTTCCTTCATCTTTAATAAATTCCCTTAAAAGCTTGGATCTATCTTTTTCTCCTTGAAATAAAATGGTTATCGATTTTTTTTTAAATGATTTCTGAAGATACTTAAGCACAAACTGAAGAAGTGCATATGAAGTAAATAATACTAAAGTTCCACCATCAGAAGATTCAATGAGTTTTTTTGTAAAGTCACAGACAAATGTTTCATACTGAATTTTCTCAAATGGCATCGGCGCGTTGGAAGGGATTCCCAAAAAAAGATGTTTTTTAAAGTTAAAGGGCGATGGAAAGTGTTTTTTTTGATAATTTGTAAGTTCTTTTCCATATAAACCCACCTGTTTCTCCCAATATGAAAAGTCATTACCAGCCGTTAATGTTGCTGATGTACAGATAACAGACTTGTAGGCAAGAATAATATGTTCACTTATTGTTTCTGATACACTTACAGGAGTTATTTTCATTTGACAAGTTTTTTTACCGACCAAATTTTTCATACTATCCAGCCAGAATATATCTTCCGGAGAAGATGAGAATTTTTTAAATCTTTTCAAGAGTGCTGCTGTAGAATTAAATTTAGATGTATTATTTTTCAACTCCTGGAGAATAGAAAAAGTTTCTTCACTCTCCTCACATGAATTAATCAATGTTTTATTATATTTTACTATTTTCTTCAGTATAAGACTCAGTGATATATATATATCTTCAAACTGATTATACATATTTTCATCAAGAGCTTCATGAACAGTCTCATATAGTAAAGCCGATTCGTTTAGTTTATTCATGATCTCCAGGATACATAGATCAAGTTTATCCGTGTGTTTACGTAACTCTTCCTGTAAATCCGCTAGTGTCTCTATTTTCTTCACGCTGCTTAAAAACGGAGTAATCCTAACCGATATCCCCTGAGATTTCCCATATTTCATGTGAAGAAGGTCATACATTAATCGGCTCATATATTTACTATCGTAAGTTTCTGTAAAATAACTGGTAGCATTTTTCTCAATATTATGTGCTTCATCGATTATCAATCTGTTAAAGGGCGGTAAGATTGCCTGCTCATTCGATTCAATCTGCTCATTTCTCCTCATAACTATATCTGCGAAGAGCAAATGATGGTTCACAATAATTATACTAGCTTCAGAAGCCCTTTTTCTTGCCTGCAGTACAAAACACCCTTCACGATACAGGCACCTGTTTTTTAAGCAGAAATCCGGATCAGAACAGACTCTGGTCCATTGTTTTTTACCGACATGCTTTTCAAGTTCAGAAACCATCCCTGTCTTTGTGTTTTCAACCCAATTACATAGATATTCAAAAGTTTCATTTTCCTGTCGGGACAGAAGAGGACCTTCCTTAACTTCCTCAAACAATTTTCGTAAGCAAATATAATTAGATCTTCCCTTTAAGATTTCAGCTTTTATATGTATATCAAGTTTTTTTTGAAGAATCGGTATATCTTTTTCAAACAACTGATGCTGCAAATTTATGGTTGAAGTGGCTATAACAACCTTATCTTCAGTGTTATTTACACACCATAATATAGCAGGAATTAAATAGGCAAAAGATTTGCCGGTACCAGTACCAGCTTCTATAGTACAGACACCATCATTAAGGAAGGCGTCTGATATCATACACGCCATTTTCACCTGGCTTTTACGGGATTCGAAATTGGGAATTTTTGTTACTAAATCACCCTGAGGTCCCAGGATTTGTTCTATTTTATTAGTTAGGCTCAATCTGATATTCCTGAATTTTTCGGTGAAGAGTTTTTCTTCCTATTCCAAGCATTTCAGATGCTTTCGATTTATTTCCTTTACAATAATTCAATGTGGCAGTTATAAACTCTTTTTCAGCTGTTTCCATTGTAGCGCCGAGGGGGATGTTTATCTGATTATCTTTAGCACCAGAAGTGATGCTTAGGGGTAAATCATCCAATTCTATAACATTCGCTTTGGAGAGAACAACGGAGCTTTCAATGCAGTTTCGCAGTTCCCGGATATTCCCCGGCCAGGAATAATTATATAATGCTGATCTGGCCTTATTACTGAATCCTTCAATGTTTTTCCCGTTTTCTTCATTGAATTCTTTAAGAAAAGCAGCTGACAACAAGGGTATATCTTCTTTTCTATCCCTAAGAGGCGGGACTACAATGTTTACTACATTTAACCGGTAAAAAAGATCTTCCCGAAAATTGCCTATTTTTATCTCTTTTTGTAAATCCCTGTTGGTCGCCGAAATAATCCTTGTATCAACCTGAAGTGTTTTTTCACCTCCAACACGCTCAAACTGCTTCTCCTGAAGCACTCTAAGGATTTTTATTTGTACTTGCGCATTTATCTCACCAATCTCATCAAGAAAAATCGTGCCTTTATCAGCCAGCTCAAATCGTCCTTTTTTCTGAGAAACTGCCCCGGTAAAAGATCCACGTTCGTGACCGAATAACTCGCTTTCAAGAAGTGATTCGCTTAAAGCTGCACAATGTACTTTTACATATGGTTCATTACTTCTGTTAGAAAGTTCATGCAATGCATCTGCTACAAGTTCTTTTCCTACACCGCTTTCTCCGGTTATAAGAACAGATGCCTTGGTCTGCGCTATCTGCTCTACAATTTCCATAACTTTCCGCATTTTTTGGCTTTTACCAATAACCCTATCAAATTTATTTTTTTTCTTAAGCTTCTCAAGTTCCTTCAACAGGTTTGAATTTTCTATCTGCAGCTTCCTGCTGGATACTGCTCTTTTAACAAGGAGACTTAACCGGTCAAGGTTTATTGGTTTTGTCACAAAGTCAAAAGCGCCGTCACGCATGGCATGAACAGCTGATTCTATTGTGCCATGTCCAGTTAAAATAATAACCGGAAGTGTGGGATATGCCGATGTTATCTTCAATAAGAGTTCCTCGCCGGACATTTTCGGCATTCTAAGATCCGAAACAACCAAATCAATATGCTGTTTATTGACATATTCCCATGCCTGAAGTCCATCTTCAGCGAGTATAACAGTATATCCTTCCATTGAGAGTGATTTTCCAAGACCACTGCGAATATTTTTTTCATCATCTACAACAAGTATTGTAAAGTTCATTTTTCATCCTCCCATGCCAACAAACCTCTTTCACTTTGCGGTAAAGGAAGTGATATGGTAAACGTAGTACCTTCTCCTTCTTTTGAATTCAAAGTAATTTCTCCACCATGTTCTTTAATAATTTTAAATACAACGGTAAGACCCAGACCCGATCCAAAATCCTTTGTCGTAAAATACGGCTCAAATATTTTAGTCATATTCTCATCAGAAATCCCAATACCATTGTCCTGAATTTGTAAATGCACCCTATCCTCTTTGCGAAATGTACTTATTGTGAGGATACCACCACCGGGCATAGCGGCAATGGCATTTTTAATTATATTTAGAAGAACCTGCTTCATATATTTAATATCTATCTCAATTTTCGGGACAGCAGGGGACAGATTCATTTCAATCTGAATATTATTTTCCTCAAGTTCATACTTCACAAAATCTATTAAGTCCTCAGATAATTTGTTTATATCCTCACTTTTAATTCTTGTATCCATTGGGCGTACTGCAAAAAGAAAATCAACAACAATCCCATTTAAACGTTCTATTTCCTCTTCAATAATTTCCAGATACTCTTCTGCACTCTCTTTATCAATACAGCCGGTTTGATTCAAATTTTTACTCATAAGCTGGATATGTATACCTATGGAGGAAAGTGGATTCTTTATTTCATGAGCAACTCCAGCAGCAAGTGTAGTTAATGATGCAAGATTTTCCGCACGACGAAATTGAGCCTCCCTCTGTTTTTTCTCAGTGACATCTCTGAGAATAAGAATATTTCCCTCTATTTTTTTGTTTTTAACATAGGGAAGTATAGCGAGAGAGAGGATGGCTGTTCCAGCTCCTTTTTCAGTATAAAATTCTTCGTCCAGAATTTTACCTTCACTTCGAACATGTTTCTCTATAAACTCTGCAGTCTCCTGATCTTTTACAACTGCCCAAACAATACGCCCATGCAAATCACCAGTTTGTAATTGCAGCAATCTACCGGCTGTCTTATTCACAATATTAATACGATGATCAAGATCTGTGACGATAACCCCATCATCCATTGAGTCAAGAATTGTTTCGAGCATCTCATTTTCATCTGACAGTAAAGTTATCACTTTCAGTATTTGACCGCTATCCAGTTTCTCAATTTTCTTTATTGCTTTCCTGACAAAATTTTTCATGGTATATCAATCCGTATCGTGTTGTATAAGGTTTCAAGAGATAATGCTGGATGCTGATTATATGTTTTTTGTCTGAAATTAAATGTTTTCACATCAGCTAGTATATTCGCAGCTTTTTCCCTGCTAATTAATCTATCTTCAACTTCCTGCTCTAACACTGAAACAATCTCATGTATAAATTCCGGGAACAGTTTTTTTGAATTTATTTTAAACATCATGGATTGAAAATCTTTATACGCAATATCATCTCTATTTAGAGCAGATAAAAGGAATTTTTCAGCATCATCATGTAATTCACGGCAATTGATACCTGCTTTGGTCATAAAAAAAGTTTTAAGGGAATCATATAAATCAGGATCATCTGAGTAGGTCTCTTTTATAATATCTCCCTTATCTTTATCATACAATTCATCAAATTGATACTTTCTCACTCTTGAAAGAATCGTTTGAGGTATTCTTCCTAAAGATTCCGCAATCAGAAAGAAATAGGTATTTTTAGGAGGTTCTTCAAGAATTTTCAGGAGTGCATTTTTTGATGCATCGGTGATTCCTTCAATTCCCTCAATAATAATACATTTTACTTGATTTTCCGGAGTTGTATAGAGCCATGAAGAAATTTTCCGAATTTGGGATACCGGGATATTTCCGCTTTTAATGGAAGCGGCAAGCAGCTCGCTCTTTTTGACTATTTCCTTAACTTTAACAGCCTCATCTACTTTTTTATTTCCCTCAAACGAAAGAAGAAGTTCATCAATTTCAAAAGCAGTCTTTAAATGTGTTTTTGCTAAAACTGTTAATTCCTCGTTCAAATCTGCGCGATATCTGTTTATCAATTTTCTTACCTGTGAAATGAACAGATTTAGCAACTGTGGCTTTGGATGATTGGTATAGGAGCCAGAGGCTGCAAATATCTCTTTCATCAGGTCTCTGCTTAATAGTAAAACAGTGTACGGATGTAGTCCTGCATAGCTGTTTAAACAGTTTTCACAGGTACAGTTTTCATCTGAATCTCCTACACAGGAGACCACTCTTGCAATCTCAATGGCTGTTGTTAGTCTTCCGGTAAATCTTGAGCCGACAAAAATGATTCCTGATGGAAGAGTATTTTTTAAAATTGATTGAGCAAGCTGTTTTTTTATGTTTTGCTGACCGTAAACTTTCTCAAACAATTAATGGCTCCCCTGAAAAAAGTAAGATTTTTGCAAAGACAATGAAGAAAAAGCACAGAAAACGGAGTTTGCTATACGCAAATGAGTATTTCGAGCATTTTTCTGACGCAGTATTTGCATGAAGATTGCTATTTTCAGAGGAGCCATTACAAATTCTCCTCAAACAATTTAACACTATAAGGTGCAATAAATTCAAGCTGTTCCACAACCCAGCTTTGTGACAAGAAACTTTCAATCTCAAAAACTGTTTGAAGACGAAGCAGATATACCAAGAAAGAAATAATTATTGCACCCTCAATCAAACCAAAAACAAAACCCAGGATATTATCCAGAAATGCCAGATGGAGCCCTTCAAGAATAGTCCTAAGTGCATTAGCAACTACTTTTGTAACCAGATAACCTGCGAGAAACAGGGCGGCAAAGGCCGCAATATTACTCCATGAACCAAAACCAAACTGTTCATCAATATAGGGAGCAATAGACGGACTGAACATGAGAGCCAGAAGAAACCCAATGAGCAGTCCGGCTTTTGACATAAATTCCTTAACAAAACCTTTGAACATTGCACGAAGAGCAGCAATAATTAAAATTACCAATGCAATAATATCCAGCACTTCAAACGTCATAACTCCCTCCAATTTGTTTTATAATAACATCAATAATTTTCCCTTTAGCATTCATATCGCATAACAAAGCAGCGTTCTTTGCCAGTGTTATTCTCAAATCATCATTTTTTAATATTGTCAGTATAGCATTTATAAGATTTTCTGTATTTACTTTTTTTCCTTTCAATACAATTGCTGCATGTTTTTTTTCAAAAAACTCTGCATTTCGAACCTGATCTCCCCTGCTGCTGTCCGGTCCTTTCGGTATCAGTATCATAGGTTTCCCCAAAACTGCAAATTCCCAAACAGCTCCTGCACCGGCACGGGATACAACAATATCAGCAGCTGCAGCTATATCCGCATATTGTGCATTAATGTAGTTATATGCTCTGTAATTTGGGTGCTTAAACTCAAATGTCCAATTTCCCCCGGTTTGATGTATTACGATAAATTGTTCACATAGTTCCCCGACACACTTTTCCAACAATTTATTAATCTGTAAAGCACCCTGACTGCCGCCTACAATGAATATAATTTTTTTATTATTTTTAATTCCACAGTAAGATAATCCTCTGAGTTTACTCCCATTTAAAATTCCGCTTCTCATCGGATTTCCTGTAACCATTATTTTTTTCTTATATGATTCGGGGTAGAAGATATTGGATTCCTTAAACGGGATAAGAATTTTATTAGCAAATCTTGCTGTAATTCTGGTTGTTAATCCAGGATCATAATCTGATTCATGAATTATAATAGGTATTCTGAGCATTCTTGCTGCCAAAACGGGAGATAAGCTTACAAATCCGCCTTTTGAGAATAAAATCGCAGGTTTTTCATTCCGTAATATAAATAGAGACTGGATAAATCCGATTATAACCAGAAATATATCAAAAAAGTTTTTTATTGAAAAATATCTTCTCAGTTTTCCAGTGAAAATAAATTTAAAAGGGATCCCATAAGTATCAAGTAACATCTGTTCAGTATTGCTCCTGGAACAAATCCAAACCACTTCAGGAGTAAAAGTTCCAGCCTGACCTTTGATGGTTAAAGCATATTTTCTTAAATCCTCAAAAACAGCAACTCCTGGTGTGATATGTCCTGCGGTCCCGCCACCTGTAAATACTATTTTGATGGTATTTTGAATACATCCCATAATCTATACATTATTGCTGAATGAATTATTTTAGTCCATAAAAAATTTATGATATTTGAGACAATTACATAAATCAATTTTATAATATTTTTTCTCTTGCTTTAAATCTGCTTTTTAAGTAGGATTAATTAAGTCTAGGGGTGGCTCCAGAATCTTTAAAAAGATTTGATGCCTGAGATTATACCCGTTGAACCTGATCTGGGTAATTCCAGCGAAGGGATCGACATAAGCAATTTTGCTTAGTCATTCTCATTTATCCCCACGGACAGAACAAAATACTAACTCAGGAGTGCCTTATGAAAAAAAACACTTTCTTTGTTCTGACTGTTATCTTTCTATTGTCGTTTGCTGCAGTTTTTGGAACCGGCAGCCGGGAAGCAGAAAACAGTTCCGTTAATACGGAGCAAACAGAACTCACCATTTATGCTTATGACTCATTTGTATCAGAATGGGGGCCCGGCCCATTTATTATCGAGAGTTTTGAGAATAAAACTGGAATTAATGTCAACATGATTTCATCTGGAGACAGCGGACAGGTATTGCAAAAAGTAATCCTTGAGAAAAACAACCCAAAAGCCGATTGCATTATAGGTATTGACAACAATTTGCTTTATCGTGCACTAAAAGAGGAGATCCTTTTGCCTTACAAGAGTCCAGCGCTTGATTCTGTCCCTACCAGCCTGCACTTCGATCCCACTTATCATATTACACCTTATGATTATGGTTTTTTTGCATTTATCTATAATACCGAAAAAGTGGTAAACAAACCTGTTTCTTTATCAGATTTGCTCTCCCCTGAGTATAAAAAACGAATCATCATTATGGATCCAAGAACATCCTCACCGGGACTGGGATTTCTTCACTGGACAGTTGCAGTGTTCCAGGATCAGTATCTTGATTTCTGGGAACAGTTGAAACCAAATCTGCTTACTATTACTGATGGCTGGGATACGGGATATGGGTTATTCACCGCTGGTGAGGCACCAATTGTGCTAAGCTATACAACCAGTCCGGCCTACCATGTTGAGTATGAGGACACAAATAGATACCAGGCCTTAATGTTTGACGATGGGCATTACTTACAGATTGAGGGGGCAGGCATTGTGCAAGGTTCAAAAAATATTGAAGCTGCTAAATTATTCATAGATTTCCTACTAAGTAAGACTGTCCAGGAAAAACTTCCATTAACAAACTGGATGTATCCAGTAGTTGATACAGTAATACTTCCGGAATCGTATAATTATGCGCCCAAACCTGACCTCCAGTTATACCTTCCAGCGGATGACATTGCCCTTCACCTTGATGAACGACTTGCTGAATGGACAAAGCTAATGAGTAAATAATTAATGACTTTACGATTTAGAGATGGAACATTTAGATTTACCTCATTTCTTGCATATTTTGGGATAATTCTTCTTGTTCCTCTTTTTTTCCTACCTGTTTTTATGGTTTTACGTCAGGCGTTTGTGGACGATGCAAATAATTTTTCACTTGCGATTTTTACTTCCCTTCTCAGATCTTCATATATCTGGCGAATTACCGGATTTACTACACTTCAGGCTCTTCTCAGTACAATTCTGGCGATTGCAATAGGTTTACCGGGTGCATACATACTATCACAATTTAGTTTTAAGGGTAAATTTATCATTCGGGCAGTAAGTACTGTCCCTTTTGTACTGCCCCCGATTATTGTTGTTCTGGGGTTTGTCATTTTTTATGGGAATAATGGCTTTTTGAATAATTTTCTTATGTCAATATTCAAGACTTCAGAGCCTCCCCTAAAAATACTCTATTCATTAAAAGCTATTATCCTTGCCCATGGTTTTTATAATTTTCCTATTTGTATCAGTCTTGTAGCTGGATATTGGGAACAGGTTTCTGATAATTCTGAGCTAGCATCATATACTATGGGTGCTAAAAAACTTAAGACCTTTTTATCAATTACTCTTCCTAAAATATATCCAGCCATTCTCTCGTCAGCTGCACTGATTTTTTTATTTTGCTTTACCAGTTTTGCTATCATTCTTGTTCTTGGCGGAGGACCATGGTTTTCAACCATTGAAGTGGAAATATATCGGCAGGCCCGTGTTTCCTTTAACCTACATTCTGCTGCAGGACTTGCAATTATATCAATTGTTATAAGTTCAGTTATATTAATGATATATCTGTTATCCCAAAAACGGATGATGGGAAATATCGCAGGATACAAGAAATCTGTTTCCCGGAAAAGTATTTCAATAAAGCCTGCAGCTGTTGGTTCGATTCTCATTGGTATATATATTGCCATTGCAGGATTATTCGTGACAGCACCAATTATTTCTGTGATTTTTCGTTCATTCCAGTCTCAACTAACACGTGCGGGGTCTACTTATTTATCCCTTAAGTGGTATCAGCAGCTATTCAATATCGGCCAGGGAGCTCTTTCTCTTACAGCATCCGCCTTTTCTAACAGCATCCTGATTGCATTATCGGCAGCGGCAATTGCAGTTCCGGCCGCAATAGGTCTCTCTTATTTTATTCTTACTATTAACCCCCGTAAATCCTATATCTCTGAACTGTTATTTATGCTGCCGCTTGCTGTTTCCTCGGTAATTTTAGGCTTAGGTTATTATTTATTATCAAACATTGCCGGTAATCTATCAATTAATCGTTTGCTGATTGTCTCTGCCCATGCAATTATTACACTCCCTTTTATTCTGCGGGCTGTAATGCCGGCTTTACGAAATATGCGCCAATCATATTCATCAGCTGCTTTATCCCTTGGCGCCAGACCGGTACGGGTCTTTTTTAGTATCGAGCTTCCATTGTTGAAGAATGCTATTATATCCGGGTCAGTTTTTGCTATTGCGATATCTCTTGGTGAAATAAATGCAACTCTCATCCTTGCTGATGAGCAAACAATAACTATCCCGCTTCTGTTGTATAGACTTATTGGCTCATATAATTTTTATGCAGCCTGTGCCGTAGGAACTCTTCTGGTTGCTATGTGTATTTTACTATTTTCCGTATTTGAGTATCTGAGGGAAAAATTATGAATCCTGAAAAAAATTATGGTCTGGACTTACGAGGTATAAAAAAGATTTATTCTGATTTTATACTTGATATTACATTTTCTGTTCAGCGAGGAGAGTTTGTATCTCTGGTAGGACCTTCCGGCTGCGGCAAAACAACCACTCTCTCAGTAATCTCCGGTTTGCTGGAACCGGACGAAGGAACTATGTATTTAAACAGAAGAAATTTACTTACTGTACCTATCTGGGACAGAGCTATCGGATTTGTTTTTCAGGATTATGCACTCTTTCCTCATATGAATATTGAGCGAAATATCAGCTACGGACTAAAAGTAAAAAAAATTGAAAAAAGTAAGACGATATCCAGGACAAATACATTATTGGATACTATTGGTCTTTGTGGTTATAACAAACGTCTTACTGATGACTTGTCAGGCGGTGAAAAACAACGTGTTGCGCTGGCAAGAGCTTTAGCCCCTAATCCAGAACTTCTTCTCCTTGACGAGCCATTATCTGCGCTGGATGCTCAATTAAGACAATCTTTGAGAAATGAGATCAGAAGAATACAGAAAGATCTTGCTGTAACAACGCTATATGTGACACATGACCAGGAAGAAGCTCTTTCGATAAGTGACAGGATAATCATAATGAATAACGGTAGTATTGAGCAAATTGGTACACCGGAAGAAATTTATTCATTCCCAAAAACCAGATTTTCAGCCGAATTTTTTGGCAAGTCAACACTTTTACCAGCAATTATTAATGATTCGGATTCTTGCACATGTACGATACAGCACAATGAATACACACAGAGCAGCATGCACTATTTTCAAGCTCAAAATACTACCGTTGAATCTGCAGAAGGCTGCTTCTTTTTTAGACCTGAGAATACAAAAATCTTCACAACTAGTGATACAAATTCTGGACAGAACAGCAATATATTTCCAAATGCGAAAGTTACTGGTTGCGAATATAATGGTACTGGCTATTTTATAGAATGCAGCTGGAAAGGATTTTCTCTATTGGCATTCAGCAAGATAAAATTAGTTCCTGGATCATTAGTATCAGTGTCTGTTCATGGCAGTAATTGTCTGTTTGTTTCTGATGAAAAAATCTGATCCCAAACTCAGCGCTAAGCGTAGAACAATCCACACGTCTTTTCTTGCTAAAAAACTTTCCAATAGTTATATTAAGTAGAATGATAATCAAACAGAAAAATATTTTAACTATTTTCTTATTTCTTTTTTGCATTGGATATCTCCCTATTGCCGCAAATTCCTTCTCTGTTTCTTATGAACCTTATATTTATGCTGCCGGCTATAAATCCGAGTCCTCAAGTTCCGATTTTCTTCAAGCAGGGAATTCTACTGCTGTAAAATATATGTTTAAGATTCCTGATATCTCCACTGATCTGTTTGCCGGAGTTGGTTATTCCTATCTGTTTGATACACGGATTTCCGGGCTTGAGTTTGTTAAAGGATTTTCTTCTGTTTTTATTGAGACGGGAATTATCTACTATTTTTCTGACAATATTTCCCTTTCCGGTTTTATACGGATGCATAATTCTCATTACAGTAATACTAAAACTTACTTTGCTCATATAGAAGCAGGAATCAGCCCTAATATTGCTTTCGTTAAAGATATAGATAACAAATACTTTAATACGGCAATAAACTTCATTTTCCCCTTAACAATAGACATAAGAAAAGATTTGCTCTATGCCTTTTCTTTTGGAATGGGTTTATCAATTGAATTCAAGCCAATTAAGGATATTGAGTT
>JAGLNY010000267.1 GCA_023139255.1 Spirochaetales bacterium | reverse complement strand
TAAAAGGTATTCTGGACTCTCTTTTTAAAGCTGGTCCCATGAAAGAAGATCTATTGAAAGTAATTGAATATGATCCGGTTTATGCTGATGCATGGTATGTCTTTGGAAGACTGTACCTCTTGCTTCCAGGCTGGCCGCTTTCGTTTGGCAATATACCTTTTGCGGTATCTTTTGCACGGAGGGCGATCGACACCTATACCGAGGAAGATCTTAAGATATCCTATTATAAAAGTCTTGCGGAAATTCTCTGGAAAAGAAACTGGAATGATAAAGCACGTATACGGGAGATTGAGAAACGTGAGTCAAAACTGAATAGTGCCAGGAACGAGCATGATACACAGGCTTATTTCGAGTCCTCACTTGGTATTAACTGTTCCCCGGAATATACCGGAAAAAAACTCGCTGATATGACTGACCGCGAAGAAGCCAGGATTATCACAGACTGGGTTCTTGCAGAATACAATAAAATTACAGATCCCTCAAAGGGAGACAAAACCAATATCCAGGAAGTTAAGGACATGATTGCTGAGTGGAAATAAAGATTTTTCAAAACCAATTTTATAAGGAGAAGCGGATGAAGAAACTTCTAGTATTGTTAATGTGTATGCTGGTGATTGTAGGAATGTTGTTTGTAGGATGCAAAGCTGAAGAGGAGGCCGTAAAAGAAGTTAAAGAAGAAGTTGCTGAAAAGCCTGCTGAAGTTGATGTCCTTAAAATTGTACTGCTCCTGAACGGGAATCTTGGAGATAAATCTTTTTTTGACTCAGCCGATAACGGCATGAAAATGCTGAAAGAGGAATACGGTGATAAGATTGAGACCCGGACTATTGAGATGAGCTATGATGAGACCAAATGGGAACCAACCCTTCTGGATGTCTCTGAGGAAGATTATGATATCATCATCGTCGGTACCTGGCAGATCACGGAAATGCTTGAGGCAGCTGCCCCGATGTACCCGGACAATAAGTATGTGATTTTTGATACAGCTGTTAACTATGCCGGCGGGGATTTCAGTAATGTCTACTCTATAGGGTATAAGCAGAACGAAGTATCCTTTGTTGCCGGCGCACTGGCAGCAAAAGTGACAGTATCAGATATGCCGCTGGCCAATAAAGACAAAGTAGTAGGATTTCTCGGAGGTATGGATATCCCGGTAATTAACGACTTCCTCGTTGGGTATATAGAGGGTGTCCAGTATGTGGACAAAGATATCAAAGTTGCTATCTCCTATATCGGTTCTTTCAGTGACTCGCCAAAAGGAAAAGAGATGGCTCTTGCACAGTACAATCAGGGTGCTGATATCGGGTTTAACGTTGCCGGACAGGCAGGACTTGGACAGCTTGATGCTGCGAAAGATGTTCAGCGGTATGCGATTGGCGTAGACTCCGACCAGGCTCTTATTTTTGTTGACAGTGACCCGGAAAAAGCTAACCTGATCACCACATCGGCACTTAAACGAGTTGACAACTCACTCTTTCGTGCAGTTACGATGCACATGGAAGGAACAGCTCCCTACGGTGAAGCAGAAGTACTTGGATTTGCTGAAGAGTGTGTAGGTCTTGCAAACAACGACATTTTCAAGAGTGTTGTTCCTAAAGATATCAGGGATTTTGTTCTTGATGTTGAGCAGAAGATCATAGATGGCGAAATTATAGTTTCATCAGCTTTTGGTCTTACAACCGAGGAACTTAACGAAATACGAAACGCTGTAAAATAGATTAACCTGCAGCTTCTCTATGTATTTCAGGTTTTAGATTTTTACAATACATACATATGGGGGTGCACTCCGCATCCCCTTTTTCATATCCACATGACAGGAGAAATACTGTGCCTGATGATGCTATGTTGAGAATGGAAAAAATCACCAAAGTATACCCAAACGGAATAGTCGCAAATAACGAAGTGGATTTTTCCATACGTAAAGGGGAAATTCATGCCCTTGTGGGTGAGAATGGTGCTGGGAAATCTACATTGATGAGAATACTCTTCGGGCTTGAGGAGTCTCAGAAAGGCAGGATTTTGCTGAATGGTACGGAGATAAAAAATGAATCTCCTCATATCGCAATAGCGAATGGGATTGGTATGGTACATCAGCACTTTATGCTGGTGCCGTCTCTCACTGTCGCAGAGAATATGATTCTTGGTGTTGAGCCTAAAAAAGGATTGAGGATTGATCTGCAGAAGGCTATCAAAGACACACGGGCACTTGCTGAAAAATATAATCTTGCTGTAGACCCCCTGGCGAAAGTACAGTTTCTGTCTGTTGGAATAAAACAAAAAGTAGAAATTCTCAAAGCTCTCTATCGGGGAGCCGAAATACTTATTCTTGATGAACCAACAGCTGTCCTGACACCCCAGGAGACAAAAGAGTTATTTTCAGAACTTAAGCTTCTTAAAAAACAGGGCAATACCATCATTTTTATTTCACATAAGCTCCATGAAGTTAAGGAGCTTTGTGACCGGGTCACAATAATGAGAAACGGCCGGATCAAGGGTACTTTTAATACAGCTGATGTTACCCCGACTGATATTTCCCGCTTGATGGTAGGGCGTGATGTTATCCTGGAAGTAGAGAAAGATGCTGCCAAACCGAAAGAAATTGTGCTTTCGGTTACGAATTTGGTTATGGCGAATGATCTGGGTCAGAGGGCGGTTAAAGGCGTTAGTTTTCAGGTGAGGAAAGGAGAAATTCTTGGGATTGCCGGTGTTGAGGGAAATGGTCAGCGGGAACTGGTTAAGGGAGTTACCGGCCTGGAGCGGATTGCCCATGGTGAAGTGACTATTCTGGGTGAGAGTATCAATAGAAAAGCTATAAAGGAGATCAGGAATCTTGGGACTTGTCATATACCTGAGGACCGGATGACCTACGGAGTAGCCAAAGAGATGACTATAGAGCAGAATGTCCTTGCCGATAAATATGATTCACAGGATTATACCGGCAGGATTCTCACCAAACCTAGGGCAATAAGAGACCTGTCACAGAAGCTTGTGGAGGAGTATCAGATAAAATGCAGTTCTCCCCTGCAGGAAGTAGGAATGCTCTCCGGCGGGAATATCCAGAAAGTTGTTGTTGCCAGGGAATTTTCTACAAATCCGCAATTAATTATTGCCGATCAACCGACCAGGGGTATCGATGTCGGGTCAACGGAGTTTATTCGTAACCGACTGGTTGAGCTGCGGGATGAGGATTCGGCAGTCATGCTTGTCTCAGCCGACCTGAACGAGGTTCTGGAGCTTTCGGACAGTTTGATCGTTATGTATGAGGGTGAGATTACCGCATTTTTTGAGGATGCCTCAAAAGTAAGCGAGGAAGAGCTTGGACTCTATATGCTGGGTATCAAGCACCAGACTCCGGAAGAAATTGGGGGCATAGTCTATGAAAAATAGGAAACTTGCTTTTGAGTCACTACGTTCTGTCCTGGCAATAGCAATCTCACTCGCGATTGCGCTGGTGACTATCCTTCTGGTAAGTGATATGCCGGGGACTGCACTAAAAGCCTTCCTGTTTGGACCTTTGGACAGTATGAGACATTTCGGGAATGTCCTGGAGATGATGATTCCCCTGATTTTTACCGGGTTGGCTGTCAGTATCATGTTTTCAGCAGCCCAATTCAACCTTGGGGCTGAAGGCGCTTTTTTCATGGGGGCGGTTGTCTCCTCTTTTGTGGCTGTACAGTGGACCTTGCCGGTCGTAATTCATCCAATAGTCTCAATTCTTATCGGCGGGCTTACAGGGGCTGTTTTCTGCGGTATACCCGCTCTTCTTAAAGTTAAGTGGGGGGCAAGTGAGCTTGTATCATCCCTGATGTTCAACTATATTGCATTCTTTTTCGGGCTCTACCTTATTAATTATTTTCTGAGAGACCCGAATGCAGGGGCAATGGTCTCCTTTAAATTACTTGCATCTGCAAAACTTCCCTACATAATACCAAAAACACGTGTGCATTTCGGTATCATTATTGCGGCGTTGACCATTGTAGTCATGTACTTTTTTGTGTACAGAACCCGCTGGGGATACAAAACCCTGCTAACCGGGTTAAACAGCCAGTTTGCCAAATATGCAGGAATCAAGACAGCGGTAGTTGTGATCAGTGCCCAGGTTATCGGCGGCTTTATAGCCGGTGCCGGCGGATCTATTGAACTGCTTGGGTTATATCGGCGGTTCAGCTGGCAGCAGCTTCCCGGATACGGGTGGTCTGGTGTTATAGTTGCTATTCTGGCAAGAAGAAATCCTGCTTATGTACCTTTGGCTGCATTTTTCCTGGCTTACCTCAGGATTGGGGCGGATCTGATGTCCCGCCAGTCTGATGTCCAGAACGAAATTGTCGCAATTATCCAGGGTGTTATGATCGTGCTGATCGCTGCAGCCGGTTTCCTTGAGAAGGCACAGTACAGGATGGTTTTCCGTGATGCAACCAGAGATTTGACTAATGTCGGAAATACAGCCAGGGAGGTAGGGGGATGAAAGATTTTCTACAGATAATCTTTACAACACAATTCGGTTATTCCGTACTCCGGGTAACTACACCGATCCTCTTCGCTGCCCTTGCCGCTTTGGTCTCGGATCGTGCCGGTGTTATCAATATTGCACTGGAAGGCATCATGCTGATAACGGCCCTTACCGGTGTACTGTTCAGCACCTGGTTTCACAGTGCCTGGCTTGGGTTACTTATGGCTGTCATTATGGGAACCCTTACGGGAATGCTGCTGGGCTATTTTCACCTAAAACTGAAGACAAATGTCATTCTTGCTGCTGTTGCCCTGAATCTGTTGGCCAGCGGCGGGACGATTTTTGTACTTTACCTCATTGCCGGGGATAAAGGAATTTCATCATCCCTTGCAAGTTTAACACTGCCCAAGATTACTATACCCTTGCTGGATAAAATACCGGTACTCGGTCCGATTTTATCCGGGCACAATGTGCTGACATACTTTGCACTTCTTTCGGTTTTTCTCATGCATTACTTTATCTACAAGACACCTATGGGAATGAGAATCCGGGCAGTGGGCGAAAACCCGGAAGCTGCTGACTCTGTTGGTATTGGTGTTAAAAAGACGCAGTTCATTGCCCTTGCTATGAGCGGGATGATCGCATCGTTTGGCGGTGCCTATATGTCGATGGGATATGTTTCCTGGTTCAGCAGGGACATGACAGCCGGCCGGGGATTTATCGCTCTTGCTGCTGAGGCAATGGGCGGGGCAACCCCGATAGGATCTTTCCTGGCCTCGCTGCTTTTTGGGTTCTTTGATGCACTGTCAAATTCACTGCAGCTGCTTAGGGTACCGGCAGAGTTTGTCCAGATGATCCCGTATGTTGCCACAGTTGTAGGTCTGGTTCTCTATACTGCTGCCAAGAGAAACCAGTATCAGCGGATGCTGATAAAGATCGGCAGACAGTTGGAGCCGGAAAAATGAGCACTATCCCTGTAATACTTGATTGTGATCCCGGTCATGATGATGCAATTGCCATGATTCTGGCACATGTCAGCCCTGAGCTTGAGATTCTCGGGGTAACAACAATTGCCGGGAATCAGACAGTAGAGAAGACAACGTTAAATGCCCTGAAAATACTGACATTTCTTGGACTCCGTGTTCCGGTTGCGAAAGGGTGTTCAAAACCTCTTTTCCGGGAACTGATAATAGCCCCGGAGGTGCATGGGGTGACAGGACTTGACGGCCCGGACTTGCCGGAACCTGCTTTTCCTATTGAGGATTGCTCTGCAGTGGAGCTGATTGCACGGATTCTCCGCGAATCTGAAAGAAAAGTGACTCTTGTCCCTACCGGTGCTTTAACGAACATAGCACTTTTACTTATTACATATCCCAGGTTGAAAGATAAAATTGAGCGTATTTCCCTTATGGGCGGTGCTGCATCAGGTGGGAACTGGACCCCTGCAGCCGAGTTCAATATTCTTGTTGACCCTGAAGCTGCTGATATTGTTTTCAAGTCGGGACTCACGATTACTATGGCGGGTCTTGATGCCACCCATAAAGCAATTATTACCAGAAAAGATAC
>JAGLNY010000266.1 GCA_023139255.1 Spirochaetales bacterium | reverse complement strand
CCGCAGTTCGGCGGCAGCCCTCTGCATGATGCATGTGCGGTTGCCTGGCTTGTCAAACCTGATTTGTTTACCTCTATCCATAAGCATGTAGAGATAGATACCCAGGGGGAATTAACAACCGGTTGTACTGTTACAGACATGCGCGCTTTTCTTGCTGCGGAACCAAATATTGAGATACTGGTAGAGGTGAAGCGCCGGGAGTTTGTGAACTTTCTTGCTGAGCGATTAAGCATGTTGGAGTAATTTTTAAGGGAGTTGCGAATGAGTAATTCAGGAAAACGGATAATTATTGACTGTGATACAGGAATTGATGATGCCCTTGCCCTGCTGCTTGCCATACAGTATCCCGATTGGGAAATCCTGGGGATAACAGCGGTTTCAGGAAATGTGCCCCTGGAGCATACAGCCCCAAACTGTATTCGTATTTGTACCCTTGCCGGGAAGAAAATCCCTGTCTATGCAGGGGCAGCTCAACCATTATACCGGGAGCGGCATACAGCTGAGATGGTTCATGGGAAAAATGGGATTGGCGGTGTGGAACTCCCGCTTGGGTATGATGTTGAACACGAACTGGCTCTCTCATACCTGACCAGGATTGTTCATGCAAATCCCGGTGATATTGAAATTATCGCCCTGGGGCCGCTGACCAATATTGCACAGGCAGTTCTTACCGATCCGCATTTTAGTGAACAGGTTGGTCATTTGACCATTATGGGCGGGGCTATTCATGGCGGTAACGCGACTGCAGCAGCAGAATTTAATATATATGCTGACCCGGAAGCTGCCAGGATTGTCTTCAATGCCGGAATACCCATGACTATGGTAGGTTTGGATGTTACTAACCGGGCCCTGCTAGACTACAAGATATTTGATCGATGGAGAAATTCTGATAATGCAGTGGTGAGGACTGCTGGTGAGATTCTCTATTCTTTTCGTCACTTTTTTGACGGGATAGAGATGGAGGGAATTGCTTTGCATGATCCGCTTGCCGTTGCCTGTGTTATTGATCCTACCCTGATAACCACACGGGACCTGTTTATTGACATAGAGACAAAAAGCCCCATTGCCAGTGGGAAAACCGTGGCTGATGAACTTCGGGTTACCGGAAAAGAACCCAACATCTCGGCTGCAGTGGGTCTGGATCTTAAAAGATTTCTGAAATTGTTTATTGAGGCTATCGAGGGGTACTCCCAGGGAGTTCCGGGATCCTTGATCAGGCGTGGACGCGGCGAGACAAAATTGGTATTTTAAGGAACTTGGGACAAATATTCAGGAGGATTTTGAAGATGCGGATAGCAGTTGTAGGCAGTATAAACAAAGATCTTATAATGCAGGTAGATAGACATCCGCAGCCGGGAGAAACCCTGACAGCAGTAGGGGTCTCGACTGCTTTTGGCGGGAAAGGGGCAAATCAGGCTGTAGCGGCTGCCAGGCTCGGCGCGGAAGTAACCATGATAGGTGCGGTCGGGAGAGACCCGACAGGAAACGAGCAGATTGAGCATTTCCTGAACGAGGGAATACATACTGATGCTGTAATGCAGTGTGATGAACCGAGCGGAATTGCCTATATCACCGTAGACTCAGCAGGTGAGAACAGTATTATCCTTTACCCCGGGGCAAACCACCAAATTACCCCGGACTGGGTGAGGAAAAACAGATCGCAAATTACAAAAGCTGATGTGCTCATGCTCCAGCTTGAGATCCCGGTTGAAGTATCTCTGACCGCCGCAGAAATTGCAGCCGCATCCGGCACACTTATTATCTTTAACCCGGCTCCTGTACATACAGTCCCCGACCGCCTGTTCCAGCTGACAGATATTATTACGCCGAATGAGAGTGAGCTTGCCCTGCTTGCAGGTGATAAGGATCCCGGGAAAGCTGAGGAAATACTTCTGGGGAAAGGCGTTAAATCCGTACTGGCAACGATGGGGGCAGAGGGATGCAGATACCGGGATGCCGGTCGTCAATTCAGCCTCTCGACATACCTTAGTGTGAAAGTTGCTGACACTACTGCGGCAGGAGACTCGTTCAATGCTGCTATTGCCTATGCAGTTGGTTCGGGCTTGGATATCACAGATGCAGCAGAATTTGCCTCCGCAGTCGGAAGTATCACTGTTTCGCGGAAAGGGGCACAGACATCGCTGCCTGTACTGCAGGAGGTTGAGCAGTTTATGGTAGATCATCAGGGCGAGTTGGGTGAGTTGCAGAAAGGATTCTGTTACCGAAATTCCGCCGCCTGCAGCTATGACAGTAATACCACTATCAATCAGTGAGGTGATTGAATTAACCTCACTGATTTCCCGTGGGCAGGGAGAAGGTACATACACAAAATAAAATTGTATTACACTGTAGCCCGATAGTAACAATTACATTGCAGCAGATCGTTAGAATTTGAGTATGAGTGAAAGATCCATTATTTCGGGGTGAAAGAAGATTTTGACGTATCCCAGCTTCTGATTATAAATATCATAATAGACTTCTTCCCACTCAAGCAATGGTGTAGCAGGATCCAGACCGAATTGTTCGGATATTTGGGGCTGCATACCTGCTTTCAGCCAAGCTGTGGTATGGTTTCTTTCTGTTTTGCAGTATTCCCGCAGGAATTCATTGATATTTTCTGTATAAAGCCCGGCTGACGGCTTCTTTATGACTATTTCTTCAAGCAAATCAACCTGACACTGAATTGCCAGATTGCCGTCAGCATAAAAGAGCTGACCGAAACTCACCACTAATTTATCTGCTGCTTCGGGCATGCGTTTCAGCATATCTTCATCAGGAGTACAAACAGAATGTTCGGTCCGGACTGTGCTGACATTGTATCCGGCATTTTCGAGAATTCTCCTGAAGTCAGAATTGATATCCATACGCATGGGAAGGTTTATAACGTCCGGATGCCCAAAATTTCCTTTTCCATGCCAGCGGCTGACCACACCCTCATGTATCAAGTCGGACATGGCTTTTCTGATAGTCTCTCTGCTCATACCAAGTTTTGTAGTAAGCAGGTTTTCCGGTTCAAGCTGATTATTGCCGGGCTGCATTTGCCTGATTTTTTCCAACAGGTATTCTTTTGCCTTGATATAGCGCGGCTTTGTTTTTATATTCATAATTCTTACCTTTTATCCAATTAAAGGTATAATGAGTCAATTCTGAAAAATTCTCAATAATAAGAGTATTGCATATTCGGGATTGTTTCAACAATAAAAAATTACAGGGGGGTTGGATGTCATCATAATAAAGGTTTTTCTATTAGTGTGGTGACATCTAAAGCTTATGTTGAATCAATATTACAGCGAAATCATTGAGAAGATATGTGAACTGATAAAGATAAAATCAGTTCAAAGTGAACCTAAGCAAGGAGCTCCCTTTGGCGGGGGAGTGGCACAATGTCTCGATTATGTACTGACTCTCGGGGACGAGATGGGTTTTACTGCAAAAAACTTTGATGGCTATACCGGCTATATTGAATATGGAAATGGACCGAAACTCTACGGCGTCCCGGTTCATCTTGATGTTGTTCCTGCGGGAATTGGCTGGAGTGTTGATCCTTATGGAGGGGTTGTTAAAAACGAGGCAGTATATGGAAGGGGGGTGGTAGACAATAAAGGTCCTGCTATCGCTGTGCTGTATGCCCTGAAGACAATGAAAGATATAGATATGCCCTGTAAAAGCAGGGTGCGGATCATATTGGGAACCAATGAAGAATCAGGTAAAGC
This sequence comes from Spirochaetales bacterium, assembly GCA_023139255.1. GTDB lineage: Bacteria > Spirochaetota > Spirochaetia > JABMQR01 > JABMQR01 > JABMQR01. The sequence continues at coordinate 6,264 of JAGLNY010000266.1, read as the reverse complement.
CGGGTTGCGCCATTATCTGGAAAAGGAGGGTGAACCGGATTTTACAGTTGTCCCGGATTCAAAATTTCCCGTGGTTAATGGCGAAAAGGGAATTGTTAAGTACCGTTTAGCGGGAGAAATCCCGGAGGAAATGGACAGCCCCCTTTCTCTGCTTGAGTTGAAGGGTGGAGACACCGCAAATATGGTCCCCGCTTATGCTTACGCCAGGTGCAGGTATCATGGCACTTTCCCGGCTCATCTTCTGTCAGAATTTTCCCGTGACAACGGTATTACACTTAAGATAACTTTTGACGGAGACAATATCCTTCTGGAGGTGTTTGGGAAAGCGGCTCACGGGGCGGCTCCCCATGAAGGGATAAACGCCATTTCCGGATTGCTGCAGGTATTGTGTTTTATCTACCGGTTATCGAAAACTGACCGGCAGGAAGATGAGAATGCAATATGTATACTTTCTGAAAGGTTACAGAGTGCTGACGGAAAAAATTCAGGGCTTGCCGTAAGTGATGAACATTCCGGCAGCCTGACTATGAATTTGGGTACGATAGAAATGAAAGGAAAGCGGATTTACGGGGTTGTCGATATCCGTTATCCTGTTTCTTTCGAGGAATCTCTAGTGCATCAAACCCTGGGATTGCATCTTCCTGGTATTGGTATAGAGCGCTTGAGCGGGCAAAAACCTATTTATTATAGCAAAGACAGTAAGGAAGTACTCTTTTTGATGGATATTTACGAGAAAGTGACGGGTAAAGTTCTGAAATCTGTGGTTATCGGGGGAGGGACTTACAGCAGGCTTTTTAAAAATGCCCTTGCATTTGGACCGGTCACTCTTGAAAAAAGTCATGTTATACATAAGCCTGATGAGCACTTTTTCATAACAGATATCATTGAATTTACCGAGGTGTACAAAGAGTTTTTTAAGCGTGTTCTTTATTGATATAATTTGTTTGCAGCCTGTTCAAATTCTTCCATCAGTAAAGATTCATCTACAGTAGTAATAATACGGTTTAACATAACCACATTACCGTCGATTATCACATCCTTTACATCTGATGCCCGTACACAGTACACAAGGGTATTCAGGATATTGTGTACCGGCCGTACATGGGGAGCTTGTAAATCCACAAGAACCACATCGGCAAGCATGCCCGGATCAAGAATCCCTGTAGAAAATCTGCAGGCAGCTGCCCCGCCCGCAGTAGCTGCCCGGAAAACATCAGACGGACTAACTTTTGACAGGTCACTGCTGTTTAAAGAGGCGACAAAAGCAGCGGATCTCATCTCTTCCCACATGTCCAGGAGATCATTCGAAGCACATCCGTCGCTGCCGAGAGCAATCCTTAGCCCATTCTCTTTTAAAGTCGACCATGGCATAATACCGGAACCAAGCTTCATATTCGATTTTGGGCAGCTGACAACTACAACATTCCCGTTCCTGAGTAGACTGATATCTTCCTGATTTACTCTAACACAGTGTACTGCACTAAGCCTTTCAGATAATAATCCGGCAGCAGCCAGACGGCCCACAGGTGTCACACCCCGTTCTTTTAGTGAGGACTCAACTTCTTCAACCGTTTCGCTTACATGTATCTGTACACCAAGATCGTATGCAGCGGCAGTCCCGGCGACCCATCGAAGCAGGTGTCCATCACACAGGAAAGGCGCAGAAGGTCCCAGTGCTATTCGTATTCTGTGCCCGGGATCATGTTCATTTTCAATCAATTTCTCAATAGATCTATACAATTTAAGGTCTTCGCTGATAAGGCCTGACGATACCCATCCGGTTCGATTGGCCAGATTAACTGTGCCCACACCCCGAAAACCGATCTCATCCCAGGCTTTAAAAATACCCGGAAGCGTAGTAATAGTTGATACATCCATATTCTGACAGCAGGTTACACCGCCGCGGATCATCTCTATGGATCCAATCATCGACCACAGGTAATTTAACCTTGTATTTCCGGACTTCTGTTCCTGCAGTATTTTTTTTATCAGGGGGAAGAGATCTGTATTAAACCACTCCTCCAGTTTTAATCCCGCACTTGCTCCTTTAAGGAAGTTCTGATACAGATGTGTGTGGGCATTAACCAGGCCCGGAATAACAGCACAGCCTTTCGCATCCAGTACCATGGTGTCACTGGATACAGGAAGGTTCCTACCGATAGAGACAATCTTGTTATTATTGATGAGAAGGTCCACGCCCCGTTCAATCCGATCAGTGTCCCTTACCAAATAGTCTGCATTACTGATACAAATATTCATAGATTTATATGGTCCCCAAACATTTTTTCAATACTTCAAGATCAATATTTCCGTAGGTAAAAATATTTCCGCTGCGGACATTATAAAAGATAACCTTTGTTACGCTATGAACAAATTTTGTCATTTCAAATATATTTCCATTTGCTTCTGCCAAAAGTTTTCCAAAGGGTATTCCATACTGCTCTGTTGTCTCAGGAGACAACGTGATCCTGGTCAGAATATCTGTTATTTCCCTGTCATCGCAGTCAACGGTAAGCCCAACTGAACCACCATAATAAACATAGGTATTAGATCTTATCATCGATGTATATTCATCTTTGGCAATTGGCGGTATTGGGGCTTTTCCCCAGGCGGAAATTACTTTTTCCGGGTTGAACCCGAGCTCATGCAATCTCCAGAGGGAAGTTTCCAGTGTTCTTGCAACAACATTTACCATTCCCGCGAGACTTCCCGTTGCCGCCGACAGTACATACACTTTATCAGGGGTTACACCGCTTTTTGATGCCAGGTAATCTGTCAGCCTGACATCAGGCAGGAGACCTCCCTGCAGTGCAGCCGCTACTTCATCACTTCTGTCTTCATAAGGAAAGGCTTTGGCAAATTTATCCTCTTTTACAATTGTTCTAATGGGTCCTGATATTAACGGGACTATATTATCAGTTTTAAGCTCCGGTAACGGCCATCCTGAAAGCTGACAGCTCAAACAGGCAATAACCGGACTGTCCACATAAATTTCCGCCTGGGGCAGTTCAATACCATCCAGGTCAAAGTTCCCATATTGAAGGTATCCCAGACCGCCAAGGGTTACTTCTGCAAGGTGCTTTGCCGCCTGATAACCCCCGGTATAATTGACACCCATATCAATTACCGTTGACCCGTTTTCAAGGGTAGTAACACCGACATGCAATGTTTCTTTTTCTTTGATAATTTTTCTGACAATTTTCATTGCCAGTTTATTTACACTAACCATTACCTGTTCCTTTTTTATAATCCAGTCACCAACGCAGATCAGCCCCATTTCCGCAGCATAGTCATATGTATTATTTCCGGGTGAAATGTGACCCTGGTGAAACAGAGTATACTGTCAAACATGCCGTAGAATTGCTCTTCCCATTGAATTACCGCTTCACCTCTTTTTAGTTTCAGTTTGTTTTCAATGTTTGAGTCGACTATCCCGGGTTTAAAGACATTTATTGAATGTGAGACCTTTTCGACGGCATGATTATTGAGAAAATTGGATAAATCAGTGAAGTGGGCTTTATACACTTCAGGTTTTAACATGATCCTGGATTCAGGGATAAAAACCATTGACTCAATTGCGGGTCTATCGTCCGCGTAAAAGATAAATGTACAGAATAGAAATTTCTTTTCTTCAGGAACAGGTGAGACGATATTAAATTGATTGAGATTATCCAGCAAAGTAAAATCTGACTGCACAACTTTAACTTTATAACCGCCGTCTTTGATTAAGTCCTCGAAACTGTTTATTTGATCTATTCTCATTTTTGTATTGAGTGCACTTACATGATACATATTACCGATCCCCTGCTTTTTGGTAATAACACCATCTTTACTGAGGGCTATAAGTGCTTCACGTATACTTGTCCGGCTGATTCCCAGAATCTCAGAAAGTTTATTTTCAGGGGGAAGTCTATTCCCCTTAAACACACCGCTTTTAATCATTTTAACCAGTTCTACCTTAGCTCTTATATAGAGCGGGGTAGTTGTCATTTTTATCCTAAAATCTTCATACTTCATATGTCTAGTTTAAGCTATTATGTGTAGCAAGTAAAGCTGCATTATCAGGCATTATCAGGTGTACAAAAAATGACTTTACAGAGCTGATAACCCATGATAAAATACCTCATACCATATGAGGTATGAAGAAAAACAAATCTTTAGGAATCATAGACTTTTCAGAATGGTTCACGCGATTTGATAAAAACAGGAGTGGGTAAGATGGCTCTCTTAAAAGAAAGGCTTTTGGATCTTTACTACAAGATGGTCCTGATACGGGAATTTGAAGAAGTTATGGATATATATGCTAAAAACGGTACTATACCGGGATTTGTTCACCTGGGAATCGGCCAGGAAGCATCTCAGGCAGGAATAGTAGATGCGCTTAAAGAAACCGATTATAAATATCCCGATCACAGGGGGCATGGGGTAAGTATTCTCTGCGGTACAGATAGAAAACTTGTTATGGCAGAAATATTCGGCAAAGGTACCGGTATAAACGGGGGCAGAGGCGGCAGTATGCATATAAATGATATAAAGGTGCGGAATATGGGGTTTAATGGAATTCAGGGATCAACAACCGTAACTGCACTGGGAACTGCCTTTGCTTCTGTATATAAGGGTAATAAGGATGTCTCTGTAATATTTATGGGGGATGGGACATTGGGTGAAGGTGCCTGTCACGAGAGTATAAATATGGCAGCTACCTGGAAATTACCGGTACTATACTGTGTTATCAATAACCAGTATGCCATTTCAACCCATTATCGGGAATCTCATCCGCAAAAGCAGCTTGCAACATGGGCAGACGGCTACGGTGTCCCTAATGAAGTAGTAGATGGAAATGATGTGGAAGCAGTAGTAGAGGCCACTGAAAGGGCTGTAGAAAGGGCCAGAAACGGAGATGGCCCAACATTAATTGAATATATGACATACCGTTGGCAGGGACACTTTGCAGGGGACCCGGCGGCCTACCGGCCGGATGAAGAGCTTCAGGAATGGAAAAATAAGTGTCCTGTAAAAAGAACAAAAGCCAGGCTTCTGGATGTTCATGGTTTCCCTGAAAAAATACTATCGGATATTGAAAAAAAAGTTGTAGATGAAGTACAGTCTATGCTGAAGTTTTGTCTTGAAAGTCCTGAACCTGATACTAAAGAGGCGCTAAAGCATGTGTATGCCGGCTTCGGGGAGGAAATCTAATGTCGATGAGGAAGATTTCTTTTGGTAAAGCTATAAATGAAGCTCTCCACCAGGAAATGGAGCGGGATGATAGTGTTTTTATTATTGGTGAAGATGTGGCAAAAATGGGCGGGGATTTTGGCGTAACCCGTGGAATCTGGCAGAAATGGCCTGACCGGGCTAAAGATACGGCTCTCTCTGAGTCCGCAATTATAGGTTTGGCCAGCGGGGCTGCTGTTTGTGGTTTGCGGCCTGTTGCAGAGCTTATGTTTGCCGATTTCATAGGCGTAGCATTTGATCAGCTCGTAAACAATGCCGCAAAGCTCAGGTATATGTTTAATGGGGAAGTCAGCTGTCCCATGGTTGTCCGTGCCCCTACCGGCAGCGGCATTCGTACTGCCTATCATCATTCTCAAAGTGTTGAACCATGGTTTATGAACGTTCCCGGGCTTGTTATTGTAGCACCGTCCACACCATACGAGGCCAAAGGCCTGCTGATTGCTTCCATAAGAAATGAGGACCCGGTCATTTTTCTTGAACACAAGAGTTTCTACAGCATTAAAGGTGATGTGCCTGAGGAAAGTTATGAGGTTGAGTTGTTTAAAGCTGAAGTAAAAAGAGAGGGCAGGGATGTAACCATAGTTGCGACTATGTCCATGGTTGCCCTGGCTGAAAAAGCCGCGGAAAAACTGGCTGAAGAAGGGATCAGTGTAGAAATAATTGATCCGAGAACCCTCTTCCCTCTTGATAAGGATACAATTAACAGGTCCGTCGCAAAAACCGGAAGGCTGGTTATTGCACAGGAGGGGCCGAAGGTAATGGGATTCGGGGCGGAAATCGCGGCAATGGTAGTTGAGGATGTCTTTGAGTATCTTAAAGCGCCGGTAAAGAGAGTAACTACCATGGACGTTCCTATTCCGTTTTCACCTGTACTTGAAGATTATGTTGTACCTACGGACGTTGATATTACAGAAGCTTGTAAGGCTGTTGTGGAATTTTAAGACGGGAGAAGAAGATGGTAACAATTATAAAAATGCCCAAATATGGAATGGCTGAAGATGAAGGCGTAATAACCGACTGGCTGTTCGA
>JAGLNY010000265.1 GCA_023139255.1 Spirochaetales bacterium | reverse complement strand
CCGCCCGAGGCAATTCTAAGTTTTTTCATTTTTTATTAGTTTACTTAAAAAATCATGATGATGGAAGAGCAGCGCACTCAGGAGCTGTCTCTCAATGTGTCATGTAATCTTTTACTACAGATAAGAATTTATCAAGTTCCTCGTAGGTATTATAAAAACCCGGGTCAACTCTTATACCTTCCTGGAAACAGCCGCAATAGATATTTTCGGCTTTTAACCGAGCGTGTAGCTCTAGATAATCCGGCGTCCTGAAAAAGATTATCCCTGCCCTTTCATTTTGATTCGACGGAGTCACTATATCAACGTTTAACCGGGAAAGTTTTTCTATTACATAGGTAGTCAGTTCGTTAATCCTGCTTTCAATAAACTCCCTGCCTATTTGCTTTAACAACTTTAATCCTGCCAATGCCCCTGTTACTCCAATCAGATTCGGGATTCCTCCCTGAAATCTCATGGCATCATCATGCAGTATACAATTCCGGACATTCCAGTCACTCACGTTTTTTGCAGAGAGCCAACCAACAGAAGGCGGGGTGGCTTTTAAGTAACGATCATCCATATAAAGAAAACCGACACCGGCAGGACCCATCAGCCATTTACTTGCAGTAGTTGCCAGAAAATCCATGGGAATTTCTTTTATATTTATATCAACCACGCCTAATGCCTGTGCACCGTCAATCATAAGCGACACATTGAATTTTGACGTAATATCGTAGATTTGAGCAAGATCAAACCGGTATCCGCTTCCAACGGTAACGGCGCAGATGTGTACAACAGCGGTATTATCATCAACCATGTCAACTAAATCGTCCAGGTGTATTTTTCCATCCCTGCTTTTTACAAACCGTACTTCTGCATTAGCCAGCTGACCGGCAAGCCAGGGATAGGTATTACTCATAAATGCCAGATCAGTGACGACTACATTTTGCTGTGCGGTGGGTTTGATAAGATGTCCCGCCAGATTGATCGCGGCTGTAGTTGATTCGGTGATGACAATATTGTCAGTTTTGGCGTCAATGAGTTCAGCAAATTCCTCTTTCAGCTGGGTAAAATCATCATAAGCCTTAAAAAAAGCAGCTTCTCCTCCATTTTGCCATTTTTCCAGGTAATTTTGCATAGCTTCTTTCACAGGAACAGCACATGGGTGAATACTTCCATTGTATAAATAAGTCCAATGCTCTGTAACTGGAAAAAGCTTTCTCAACTCTTCTATTTGTTTTTCGCTATTCATTATTTCTCTCAATTATATCTTTTTTTGGGCTGAAGATAAAATGGCGGTAACTTCTTTAATCCAATACGTCATTTCAGAAGTCATATCCCATTTCAAATACCACTCCAGATTGTTCTGGTCATTATCCCAGCTTCCGTCGTCTTTTTGAACCTGAATTAACCAATCGCAATAGGAAAGTGCTTTTTGACGATATTCTTCATCTCCGGTTGTCCGGTATGCCAGTGCCAAAGCATAGGCATATTTCCCGCTGGCAAATGATTTTAAAACATCCTTTTGACATTGGGAAAGGAAATTGAGGTTGTAGAGGGCATTTTCCAGATATTCCTTCTTATGTGAGATTTGGTAACAATGCAGCAATAAGGCCGCGCTGATACCAATATACCAGTAGTACTGCTGCGGTTTTCTTTGATCAAGGCAATAAGATTCCTGATTCTCCTGCGGCAGATCTTTCCAAAGTCTCCCTTGGGAATTAAGGGTATAGTAATAAACCGGTCCGCCATCCTGTTGCTGAGTTATAGAACAGAGTGCGTCAGCAGCATGAAAAGCCTCATTTAAATGTCCGGTGAACAGACAAGCAATCCCGCAATTACCGGTTATAGTCATATCACATAAATTATCCTTATCCTGTTCTATAGGTCTTGAACGAAAGGCACCGGTTTCAGGATTTTGATAGGTAAGGATGTACTGCATAGCCTGATGTGCGAGATTAAAGAACCCCGCTCTCTGAGCGCCTATTACTATCCAGCTATTAGTATACAAGTAGAAATTTTTATGCCAGTCGAAAATAACTTTTTGTCTCTTAAATGTCATATCACCATTTGGTTTTAGCGTTTTCATTTCAATCCAGTTCAGCAGGCTTGCAGCTTCTCTATGTTTTCCCATCACATTGAGAGCCGCAGGGAATTTGTAGAATGAATCAAAACACGGTTCCGGCATAGCTGGAGATCCATCATCTTTCAGGTATTGCAGACACCAATCAATGCCTTTATCACATGCATGTACATATTTTTCCATAACTCTTTTCCTTCTCCTCCAGTATTAATACGTGTGTTAATTATTTCGTTTTTCTCACCTAATAAAACCATAAATTGAAATGCATACAACTTTGCAGCTCATATCTGCAGTCTCTATGGTCGTCTAAACCGTGGTGCTAAAATCAAAACTAATAAGGAATTTTCTCACGCGGACCAAGAAGCTCAAAATCTGCACTGCAAATTTCACTTTTTGTCAGTTTTGCACTACGTTCATCCGGTTGCCGACCTCCCACATGAATTCGAAAGTCTCCGGGTTCGAGAACACACAGGCCATCACTATCTATCAGGGCCATCTTGCGCGTGCCCAGTAAAAATTTAACTTTTTTCTTCTCCCCAGGCTGCAGATGAATACGGGAAAACCCCTGCAGCTCCCATCTGGGAACTGGAATCAAAGATCCAAGAGCTTCAAGGTACAATTGCACAACCTCATCACCGACTCTCGACCCGGTGTTTTCAATCTGTATGCTGACTTGAACTGATTCCCCCGATACCACTCTATGCTTATCCAGAATGAGATTGCTGTATCGGAATTTAGTGTAGCTGAGTCCGTAACCAAAAGGATAAAGCGGCTCCTCCTTAAGGTGGCGATAAGTCCTTCCTTCCATACAGTAATCAGAAAAGGGCGGCAGTTGATCGAGAGATTTGACAAAGGTGACAGGAAGCCGGCCTGCAGGATTGTAATCGCCGAAAACAACTTCTGCAACGGCCGTTCCTCCCTCCTCTCCAGGATACCAGGCTTGCAGTATTGCTGAAGCATGTTCATGGGCATAGTTACTGGATACAGGACTCCCGCTGGATAAAATGATTACTATCGGTTTCCCCTTCTTCACCACCGCTTCCAACAACTGCTGCTGAATTTCCGGAAGATCAATATTATCACGGTCCCCTGCAAAGCTTGATCGTGACGCGGCTCCTTCCTCACCTTCTATCTCCGCAGTAATACCAAGGCAGAGAATTACTACATCAGCCCTTTCAGCAACCGCACAAGCCTCACTGAATCCTTTGGTGGCTTTTACTCCCCATTCGTCTTCTTCATTTATAAGCCAGTCACAGCCTTTGGCATACATAACATTGGTCTCAGGATCTACAGCTGAACGAATCCCTTCCAGGAACGTTACAGAACGGGAAGGCGTACCGTTATAGTTACCCAGCAAGACACTGGTATCATGTGCGTTGGGACCAATTACCGCAATATTTTTCAAGTCTTTTTTTAATGGTAAGATGCTTTCGTCATTTTTTAGCAGCACCATTGATTTCTGGGCAACTTCCAGTGCCAGCCGACGGTGTTCTTTGCAGTCATTCACAGAGTAAGGAATCTGGGCATAGGGAACTTGTTCCGGAGGATCAAACATCCCCAATAACATACGTGCACGCATCAGCCTGGAGACCGCAAGATCTATGACTTCTTCTTCAATCAATCCCTTCTTTACCGCAAGAAGCAGTGAACCATACACTTTACCACAATTCAGGTCACAACCATTTTTCACAGCCAAGGCAGCAGATTCCTCAAGTGAGCTTGTAATCTTATGGTATTGATGGATATCATGGATAGCGCCGCAGTCGG
>JAGLNY010000264.1 GCA_023139255.1 Spirochaetales bacterium | reverse complement strand
TCCAACAACGTGCTCTTTAGCATAAGAGGTTGCTTTCTGAGCATCAACCAGGATAGTATCCGCTGTACCGATAAGTTTTACGGCATCCTTCCCGCTGATAATCACTGTTCCTGTTTCCGCATATTCCGGTCCGCATCCTGTACTGATAATAATCAGCAGGAGTACAAACAGTATGGTGACAACTGACTTCACTGACTTCATGTAACCTCCCATAAATCTACAGATAGCTTTCCAGCCTAACGCGTGAGAAATCATCTGTCAGAACATCAACAATTTCCCCTGATCTAACTACTGCAATACTTGGGAAAACGGAAACTCCCATCCGATTGGAAAGCCCCTTTGATTTATAGACATCTACTTTACTGAAACTGATTTTCCCGTTGGTTTCTACTTCCAATGCCTCTATCTCTCTCAATCTGTTCTGGCAATTAACACACGATGCGTCATAGACATATACAAAGTGATCCCGTGTAAGAATCTGGCTGCTATACTGAGCTGTCTCTGCTATATACCGTTCCGCAGCATATCCTGCCACAGCACCGTCACCTACAGCAGTAGCTATCTGCTTGAGAAATTTCTCATTTACATCTCCTGCAGAAAAGACACCCTCTATATTTGTTTCCATTTTGTCATTTACAAGAACATAACCACGTTCACTCAAACAGATCTGATCCTTGAAAATTTCAGTATTAGGAATATACCCGATAAACTCAAAACAAGTATCAATATCAATCGGTATTTCCTCCCCGGTACGGAGGTTTTCCAGGACTACTGTCCTGAGGTGGTTATCTCCCTCAAATCGCTTAACAACGGTATTCCAGATGAACTCCATCTTCGAATTTTCACAGGCTTCTGATTTTGCAATCTCATTGCAGTCCATCTTCCCATCCTCATGCATAATGGAGATATAGACCTTGTTAGCAAATTTAGTCAGGAACATTCCTTCCTCAATTGCCGCGTCACCGCTTCCGATAATCAGGACATCCTTATCGGTATTTGCCGCTGCATCACAGGTAGCACAGAATGAAATTCCCTTATCAAAGAGAAACTCTTCCTCATTCTCGGCATTTGTGATCCTGGGGCGTCCTCCTGAAGCAATAATAACTACTTTTGCCTTGTAGGTAGTCCTGAATGTTTCCACAATCTTAACTTCACCTTCAAGCTCCACAGATTTCACATCCGTACCTTTGAACTTCACATCAAATTTTTTGGTTTGCTGCTGAAACAGTTCCATCAGGCCTAAACCAGTTGATCCTTCCGGGAAGCCCGGATAGTTTTCTATTTCATTGGTATAGGTTGCAAGTCCGCCAACCAGGGCCATTTCAATAATTAGTGTTTTCAGTCTTGCTCTTCCACAGTAAATTCCAGCTGTCATCCCGGCAGCACCGCCGCCGATGATAACAACATCATATTCTTCAACCTTTTTCTCTCTAGGCATGTGTACTTTACTCCTTAATGCTACATGAAAAATTTAATTAGCAGCTTGCTTCCTACATACGCACCGACAAACAGAAATACCGCATATACCCAGCCGGAAAGCGACATAGACGCAATTCCGCTGAACAGGGCACCGATATTACATCCGAACCCAACACGCGCACCATATCCCATCAGCAGTCCGCCGAGTATAGCCGCGATTAACTGTTTTTTGCTTTTTAATTTTTTGATCTTAAATTGAGATGCCATCAGGGTAGCAAAAAGTGCTCCAATAATAATCCCCAGATTTCTCATGGTGCCTGCGTCTTTCAGAAAGCCGTTTGCCAAAGTTGCCTGAGCTCCCTCACTTGAAAAATAGTACCATTTATCGACATTCCCGCCGAAAAGTTCTACAATCCATGCACCCCAGTTTGCTAAAACACCTGACACGCCCCAAGGATTACCGGTGGCTGCCAGTGTAACAATCTGAAAAACAGACAGAAGGACTGCCCCTGTAATATACGGCCAGGCATCTTTAAACCATGCTTTATAAAATTTACTTTTTCTGATATCCATCCGGATCTCTCCCAATATTTATTTCATTTTTTCAATGACAACTTCCCATTCTCCATCATCCACTTCATCTATCTCAACATTGTGCCCCTGCTTCCTGGCCCATTCCGGTACATTCTTCATAGCACAACTGTGATCGATCAGGACAATCAGAATATCGCCCACAACCATCTCATCAAGTTTCTTCTCTGCTTTTACCAGGGGTATCGGACAAGCCTCCCCAAAACAATCAAGTTCATATTCTGCCATTACTTTCTCCTTGTTTCATTCCTTTAAAGGGAATTTTTTAAATTACTCTATTTTGAAAGATCGACCTATGAGTCAGATTCTTTTTTTCTGTTTTCCCATTTATCTGCCATAACATACAGACAGCCGATCAGCAGCAGCTGTACTACAATAGCACCGCCCCAACCTAATACATCCGGTAGGAAAACCGGTCTGCCTTCTGATATAACATTCAGTTTCCACCAGCCAAAATCATGAGCACCCCAGAGTGACCCGATGATAAAAAAGAGCAGTGAAATAAGCTGCATGGTAAAGCCTTCACCTACACGCATAAGTGTCCCGGATGCACATCCACCGGCTATGACCATACCAATTCCAAAAAAGAGTGCCCCGATTGCTGTCGCAAAACTTACAGGGGCAATATATCCTTGCCCGGGTATTGGGAGTCCCCGCAGAAAAGCACCGTATTTTATCGCCCAAAATCCAATAGTGGTTATAGCAAAAGCAATTAAAACTGCTCGTGTTACTGTTGTACTTCCTGTTAAGGAAGGATCCCGCATGGATGCGGTAAAGCAGAATCTTGATCGCTGGAGAATAAAACCAAATATTGATCCTGTGAACCAGAAAATACCCAGATTTGCTGAAACGGTAGACAGGATGATTCCTATTGCGGCAATTGCAGCAAAAACCCCAATCGCATAGGGTATCTGATTTTTTTTGGGTTTTCGTGAGCGGGTTCGTGATGACTGGCTTCTCTGAATACGGGTTGTGCCGGTTTGTGTCTCACTCATATATGTGCTCCCCCTAAATTTTAAGTATGTAGTAGTTCTCATGTGATCTGAAAAAAGCTTTCGAGTCTATTCGATAAAACAATATATAAATATATACTTTTTATCAATATAAAATTTATAAAATAATTAATTATTTATCATTTTATAACTTACAATATTTGTAATATATACAATAACTTATCGAAATATTATCATATTTTATTTACGACATATAATACATAGAGAATTACGCTCTGCAATGGAGAGTATAATGATAGTTTTAACATCTATATAAATGTTAAACCGAAACAATAGATGGAAACATTACTTATTTTGTGAACTATGGGTTTCATCACTGCCCTGACCGAAGAAAAAAGGCCGTTTTAAATTGTCGAAGCACCGTCAGTGCCACCGTCAGTGCCATGATATATTTCTTTATTAAACCAAAGCAACATGATACTATGATAAATCAAGAAAAACGCAACACTATGGGACAGCTATCATGATCAAAAACTATATTATCATTCTCAATCCAACAGCCGGTAAAGGTTATGCGGAAAAATTCATACCGGAGATCAGGGCTTTCATGGAATCTCATACGCTGGGTTACCGTCTTCTTGTTACAGCAAAGCCGGGTCACGCAATTACTTTAGCTGCTGAAAACCTTTCAAGTACTGATACCGCAATTATTGCAGCAGGTGGTGATGGAACGTGTAATGAGATTATTAATGGTCTCATGGCGTACAGAGGCAATGTTGAAAACAGTGCGCCTGAGAAGGCACACATCCCGGTGCTGGGGGTTCTCCCTATAGGAAGAGGAAACGATTTTTCCTTCGGGGCAGGCCTGCCGGGAACATTGAAGGAGAATCTGGAGCTTCTGACAGATCCTCACATCAAACCCCTCGACATTGGTCTGATTAAGGGAGGAAATTATCCCGATGGACGCTTTTTCGGAAATGGGATCGGTGTTGGGTTCGACACCATAGTAGGTCTTGAAGCAGAAAAAATGAAACATATTCATGGGGCCGCGGGATACGCTATCGGGGCATTAAAAACTCTCATTACCTACCCTAAACCACCGGTAATAAAAATCACCTACAATAATGCAACCATCACTGAGGAACCGGCCCTCATTTCCATAATGAACGGAAAACGCATGGGGGGTTCATTCTATATGGCACCGGATGGAATAAATCATGACGGGCTGCTAAATATCTGCATGACAAGGCAGGGAAGCAGGCGCAAACTCCTGAAAGCCATGTTTCACTATACAAAAGGGACACAGTCATCACTTGATGATACTATAACTGATACAGCTGACTCTTTTCACCTTTCTGCAGTGAATGGCGGAATGGCTGTTCACGCGGATGGTGAAATTATCTGTATCGACGGCAAGGAACTTACTATAACCTGTTTGAAACATGCTCTCAACTTCATTGGAAAGAAAGCGGCTGTATGACACTTCCCGGCCGGCTGTTAACATCATGTGTACGCGGTATTCTCAGGATAATATGCAAAATTGACGCTTCTGAACTCAGCAACGTGCCTATGAACGGTCCATTACTGATAATAGTAAACCATATTAACTTTCTGGAAGTTCCTATCTTGAGTACAAAGCTGCTGCCGCGGGAGTTTTACGGGCTCACAAAGCAGGAGACATGGAAAAACCCGCTGCTTCGTATTCTGGCCAATAACTGGGGAGGAATTCCTATAGATCGCAGCAATCCTGCCATTACATCCCTGCGAAACGCGGAAAAGGTTCTCAAAAATAATAAAATTCTCTTTATAGCACCTGAAGGAACCCGCAGCAATGACGGAAAACTCCGTAAGGGAAATTCGGGTATTGCAAGCCTGGCTATGAGAACCAACAGCACCATTCTCCCTCTGGCACACTACGGTGGTGAACGATTTTGGCAGAATATAAAGAGATTCCGTAGGACCCGGATAATCTTTAAAGTTGGGAACCCGGTAAAAATAAACTATGCCGGGGCAATTACCAGACAGATAAAGCGTGATATCACAGACCAGCTTATGTTTGAGCTGGCTCATCTGTTACCGTCTGGCAACAGGGGAGTATATTCCGAGTCCCGGAAATTTGAGAAAGATTATCTTATCAAACATTGACCCATGTACCTTCTTTCGCAGATTTAACAATGGCCTCAAGCACTTTCTGGTTTTTTTCTGCATTATCAAGCGAACCGGCAAAGGCTTCCCCATAAAGAATAGACCGGGAAAACGCATCTCCCTGCTTCGTATAGTGATTTTCAGGTGCAAAAGATTCTGCGATTTGCGGTAACTCATGGACATCACCTGAATTGACACGAATAGACATTGCACGAAAATCAGGGGTATTAAAAGGTATATTGACCTCAATCATCTTTTCCGTACCAAAAAACTGAAAATACTGGTAGGGAACCATCTGGGTGGAGATAGTAAACGTTACCGGACCTGAAGGATAGTCCAGAACAACTGATGCCAACCGGTCAGTCCCAAAATCCGGGTCTTTCTCAACAAATGCTGCCGCCCTCACAGGTTCTTCCCCAAGCACAAAACGCGAAAGAACCGTTGGATAGCAGCCAATATCATTGATACCTCCCCCACCGTATTCCAGGGAATTCCGAATATTATCTTTATCACCATTATAATAGCTAAAAATACTGTGTGCAGAGACAAACTTACCGAGTGATCCGCTTTGCACGAGTTCACGAACCCGCTGCCAGCGTGTCTGATGCAGTACCATGAAAGCCTCACCAATCAGGAGCCCGGATTCTTTCTGAAGTGCCTTAAGCTCACGTACCTGCGCAGATTCAAGTACCAGGGGTTTTTCACATAATACATGCTTTCCTGCCTGTATACATTTCTTTATCCAGGGATAATGGAGATGATTGGGAAGCGGTATATATACTGCCTGTATACCTGGTGCAGCAATCAATTCCTCATAGGAACCGTAAGCATCGGGGATTCCCAGAAGATCCGCTGCTTCCCTGGCTTTTTCATAATTCCGTGATGCTATTGCCTGAATATGTGTATGTTCACCACTCTGCATCGCCGGGATGACCTTTTCCCTCCCGATTTTTGCGGTACTCAGTACACCCCAGTTAATAGTTTCATTCTGATTCATACCATCTGCCCCCATGAAAAAGAATTCAGGCAGCTGATCCAGCCCCTGATTTCCTTCTCATGTTACAGCAAATTACCTTTTTGTACAAATATTTTCAAATTTCCTCAGGATTAATGCGCAATGCCCTACTCTTGCTCTGCTAAACAAAGTTTTTCTGTTATCTGATTGTTAGAGTATCCAGCACCAATTATCATCAAAAGCAGTCAGCAGTTTTACAAAACGGGTAACCGATGAAAATGAAAATCATAATCCAGGATTTGTCCTATTCATATCAGATTCTTATCGTAAATATATCAAGAATTCCGATTGACCACAACCAATATATGCTTTAGTCTCTGTATATAATTGCTATTCCAGGATAAGGAGTATCTATGATTGATACAATTAAAGTAACTATATGGAACGAGTACCGCCACGAAATAAAAAACGAGGCAGTAAGAAAACTCTACCCGGATGGTATGCACAAGGTTATCGCTGATTTCCTTGGCGCTTCTGAAGATATTCAAACCTGTACCGCAACTCTCGATGAACCGGAGCATGGATTAACCGAGGATGTCCTCAACAACACCGACGTTCTTATCTGGTGGGGACATATTGCACACAACGAAGTTGATGAAAAAATAGTCGATCGTGTACAACAACGAATTTTGGCTGGCATGGGGCTGATCGTACTTCACTCAGGTCATTTTGCCAAGATATTCAAACGGATGCTTGGTACAAACTGCTCTCTCCGCTGGCGTGAAATTGCCGAAAAAGAGCGGCTGTGGAATCTTGAACCAGGCCATCCGATTACCGATGGTATCGGTGACTATATCGAGCTGCCTAATACAGAGATGTACGGCGAACGTTTCGACATACCTACACCGGATAAGCTTATCTTTGTTTCCTGGTTTGAAGGCGGGGAGGTATTCCGCAGCGGCTGCTGCTGGGAACGAGGGCATGGACGTATATTCTACTTCCGCCCCGGACACGAAACCTACCCCATTTTCTACAACGAGGAGATCAGGAAGGTTATCACCAACGCAGTACGGTGGGCAAAACCGAGAGTTAACCAGGGAACAGAAAAAGGTCACCATATCGTCGATCCAATAGAAAATATTACAGAGAAACATGTTGATTTCGGCAGTACCGGCGTAGAGCAAACATAAAAATATGGAGTGAAATCGTGATAAAAATCGCAATTGTTGGTACGGGTGGTATGGCCAGCTCACATGTAAAAAACTTTACAGAGATCCCCGGATGCAGAATATCCGCAATCTGCGATGTTGATGAACCAAAAGCTGTAGATTTTGCCGCGAAAAATGAACTGAAAGTACCTATCTTCCGCAGCTTTTCAGAACTCCTGGAAAAAGCCGATTGTGATGCTGTCTCAAATGTGACTCCTGACGCCTATCATTCTGCATTATCGATTGATGCGATAGCAGCGGGAAAGCACGTACTGTGTGAAAAACCGTTGGCGACATGTTATGCTGATGCAAAGAAAATGGCTGATGAGGCAAAACAAAAGGGAGTGATCAACATGGTCAACTTCTCATACCGAAATTCCCCGGCAATTCACAAAGCTGCACAGCTGATAGCCAGTGGAAAAATCGGTGTGGTTAAGCACCTGGACGCATGTTATCTCCAGAGCTGGCTCTCAAGCAATGGTTGGGGGAACTGGCGAAGTGATGACAAATGGCTCTGGCGCCTCTCAACAGCACACGGTAGTGGGGGAGTTCTTGGTGATGTAGGTGTTCACCTCCTCGATTTCGCCACTTATCCTGTTGGTCAGGTTAAAAATGTGCATTGCCGCCTGAAAAATTTTGAGAAAGCTCCGGGAAATCAAATCGGTGAGTATAAACTTGATGCCAATGATTCAGCAATTATTACCGTAGAGTATGAAAACGGCTGTATCGGCATAATTCACACTTCACGATACGCGACTGGGTATAAAAATTGTCTTCAGCTCCGCATTTTCGGGGATGAAGGCGCTATACGTATAGATCTGGACGATGCTTATGACACACTCGACATCTGTACGGGAAAAGATCGCCACGAAGCTGTGTGGAAAACAGTTAAATGCCGAAAAACACCAAATATCTATAAAAGATTTGTAAACAGCATCAAGAAAGGCGAAAATGATCAGCCTGATTTTGCACGGGGTGCGGCAATTCAGAAAATTTTGGATGCCTGTATTGAGTCGGATCAGACGGATAGTACAATCCAGATATAGCATTTCGAGTACTGGATTGACGCAGTATAAATGCGTAAGGTGAAGGTGTATGCAGTACTAGTTTTCGGGTATGATCTTCCAGTTATTATCAGTAAACGGGAGGATTGTACCCGAATACTCAAATAAACGTATAGCATAGAAACGCAAATCCTGAAGGGTTGAGTAGAGTACTCTTTCTCTTAACTCTTCACTTGTAAGCCCTATTCCTCTCGTAAGATGTCCGCCACCCCCGTTACCGCGGTAGGAATTAACGGCTATCAGATAGACTGTTTCCGGGTTAATTGGTTTCCCTGAATTCTGCAGCTTTGTAATTGTCACCCGATCACCGGCAGGCTTAGAAATATCAACAATATACTCAATACCCGCTGCACTATCAAAATTGTAGTAGGGAATTTCTGGCAGTAACAGCTCAGATTTCTCATCCGGAACGACCATATAGCTGAACCAATTGTCATATGAGTACTCAAGATATGCATTGATCTCTTTCCCGGTCAATTCGATAGCATAAAGCGTGTTTTCGTAGGGGAAGAGGTTAAACATATCACGGACAAATACATCTCCCTTTTCAATTCGGGCATCAAGTGACATCGGTGCCGCAAAGGAGATATCCGCCCCAGTCAAATCTAACTGCAGTTGGTGTATGAGATCCATGAATTCATTATCCTTCCACAACGCTTCCAGAGTTGAGATTGTGTCTGCAATAGTTCCAATTTTCTTGGAGACATAGGCATGTATCTCATTATCCACTTCCTGGTAGATATGCAAAGCTTCGGGATCCGGCTTATAGTTTTCTGCATCAATTATAACAGGGAGGATTTCCTCTATGACAAAAGACAAGTCTC
>JAGLNY010000263.1 GCA_023139255.1 Spirochaetales bacterium | reverse complement strand
AAATATGATGAGATTTGGACAGCAGGAAAAGTGGCATATAAGGCTGAAACTATAGTGGAAGATGGTGGCCAGTTAATTATATATGCACCTCATATTACTGAGATATCCTTTACCCACAGCAAACACATAGAGCAGGCGGGGTATCATGTCAAAGACTATTTTGCGGCACGGATGGAGAAGTTTTCTCATATCCCGGAAGGAGTTCTTTCACATATAATAGCCGTAAAAGGTGCCGGTTCTTTTGAAGCCGGAGTGGAAAAACCCCGAATAAACGTCGTGCTCGCAACAGGTATACCTGAGGAGAAATGTAAAGAAATTAACCTGGAATATATGGATCCATCCAAAATAAAAGTAGAAGAATGGGAGAACAGGGGAAAAGAGGGTGTTATAGTAATTCATGATGCAGGTGAAGTGCTTTATAAAGTGAAGTAGAAAGGAAGATATGAAATGAGAGCATTGATGAAAGTGGCCAAAGGGCCTGGGAATATAGAAGTAAGGGATATTGACATACCTAAAATACCTGAAGAGAACTGGGTATTGATAAAGGTAAAGGCAGCAGGAGTATGTGGGACGGATCTCCATATATGGCATGACCAATTTCCTTACTGGCCCCCTGTCGTGATGGGTCATGAATTTTCCGGAGAAATTGTTGAGGTAGGAAGCAGGGTAAAAGAATTTATTCCCGGAGACAGGGTTGTGGCAGAGCCTCACTCTCTCGCTTGTGGAGTATGTGAACTATGCAGGCAGGGTAAGATACAGATTTGCGCATACAAGAGATCCCCTGGCTGGGGAATAAACGGAGCCTTTACCGACTATATAGTTCTGCCATCCATGCTTCTTCATAAAATACCTGAAGGATTATCGTATGAGCTTGCAGCTTTAGCGGAACCAATGGCAATAGCAGTACATCAGGTAGTAGAAAGAGGCAGGATTGAATGCCAGGATTTTGTAGTAGTAACCGGGGCGGGGACAATTGGTATAATGGCAGCATTGACAGCAAAGGCAATGGGAGCTGCAAAAGTTGCAATAACAGGCATAAGTGCATGTAAATATATAAGATTTGATGTGGCAAAAGAGTTGGGAGCTGATTATGTCATAAATGTAGAAAAAGAAGATGCGGTAGATGCTGTTTTAGAACTTACCAGAGGAAGAGGAGCAGACATTGTAATAGAAACAAGTGGAGCAGGGTCTGCAATAGCCCAATCTGTTGATATGGTAAGAAAGTGCGGCAGGATATCAGCTATAGGGATATGCTCAAAAGAAATGATAAGCTTTCCTTGGAATAAGGCGGCGTTTAAGGTGCTTGATATCATATTTAATATGAGTTCCAGCTATACATCATGGGACAGGGCTTTATCTCTTATTGCAAATACCGACAAGAATATAGAAAAAATGATTACTCACAAAGTCTCAATTGATGAGTGGGAAAAGGTATTTAATGAACTTCAGGATGAAAAGGGTATTAAAGCCCTATTTCTACCGGAATAATTATTGAATGATACCCGCCTGCCGCTATCTGCTTGAACGTCTGGAGGAAAAGGAAATTTATAATGGATAAAAATTACAGGCCTGAATTTAAATGGTTGAAAAGTCCTGCAGGCGAACTGTGTATTTATGACAAAGCTGAAATGGTGGCGGCGTTTTATCAGGGAACAACTCAGCTTCCGGATAATGACAGCGAGGCGTTGCGTCCGGTGTCTCTTCATAATCTTCGCCTGGTTCCCGGCGGAAAAGTTATGATTGAGGAAGGGGAGGTTTGTGGTCCGCTCTGCCTTTCCTGGCGCAAACACCTGATTTACAATATGGAAATTGAAGAATTTGAAGCGGATGACTCAAATCCCGAACGATTCAAGTTGTATGTTAAAACGCACGACACGGCGCTCCGCAAAGACCAGTTGGGCTGCAGGGAATATCAACCGGACAATGTAAAAGAAGAGACCTGGCTTGAACTGACTTATGATAAGGAACTCAAAAGCTATGTGTACGATATTCGAAGTCGTTTAACAGTCAATCCAGGCAGAAAAGACTTCATGGCCGCCAACGATACGCGGGGTTTGGAATTTGGTGATATTTTACCGGCAGGTGCGAATGACTTTTTCCCTCCTAAGGGGGAAAAAAAATATACACATATAGTCTATAAGTGCACAGACGGACAACTTTATAATCGGCCCCAGAATAAACATCTTGGCCCGGACAAGGCAGGCATCTTTTATGCTCCTGACGGATTTGTTGCATTTGCAGCTGAATCTTGCGGAAATCCGGTGATAGAGTTTCTGGAAAATACCGGCTCAATGGCTTTTAGTGATATCTGCTGGTCTTTGTACGACCTCCATTTTAAGTTCAGAAAAGAGGTTCAAACTGAGCTTCTCAATGCGGAAAAGCCGTTGGAAATTCATTATCGACTATATTCCGCTTCCTATGAAAAAGGCCTTGAGCTGCTTAATCAATCCAGACCTGATCCTGTTTTAGGGCACCCTTTGGTTCGCTGCCCGGTATTCAATGAGGATGGAGTTAATGATTTTATCCCTTCTGAGGAATACCGAAGCCCATCAGACAAATGGTTCTGGCTGTGCAGTGACCAAAATTGTTACTGGGATTGGGAGATCGGCACTACATGCAAAGGATCCCTGATGATTAACAGGGACTCAGAGGATTGCGAGTTATCTGATGCTGATGCGTTCTGGCAAAACCTGTATGGTTTGTGCTCAGAAACAGGTAAATCTTCACAATGGATATATAACAAACTACCGGTGGAGCGTAACTATATTATGAAGGCTATGGTGCGTACGGAAAATGTAGTAGGCGGGGTTTTTATGGCATTGCAGTATAAAACCCCAGCCTTCTTAAAAGACAAGCAGGCTTTTACAGCAATTCTGTCAGATGCGGAATTGAGTGGGACAAACAATTGGACAGAACTTACCCTGAACGCAAGCTTGCCTGCCGCATCTGAATGCATCCAGGCCGAGTTGTTGTTGTTCATGGAAGGCAGCGGAAAATGCTGGTTTGATGAGGTGGAAATAGATTAAATACAAATGAATGCAGAGCCACAACCGAAGAATTACGACGAAATGATTGTCGAAGAAAAAAACAAAAAGGGATAAGGAAAAAATGGATAAAACAACAGAATCTCAAATTATTTCACGAGCCGGGAAAATCCTGGTAAATTGCAAAGAGACAGCTTTCGATGGGAAAACACCTATATATACGACCTTCGACAGAAAGTCCGCAAATGTTCCGAAAATCGCTTCAGGCAAAGGCTGCTATGACGGTGTTTACTGGCGTGATTTTTATTATACAGTAACAGGTTTCGGTGAAGCATTCCCGCAGGATGATTTGGACATGAGCATGCGCTATCTGCTGGAACCGGAGGTCGGCAAAATGCAGATTCCCGGTTATCACCAAACCGATGAAATCGTTTTTCATAAATCCAGGTTTAGTGACGGCACACCCTTCTGTAATTACAAGTTTCCGTGGCAGACGCCATATTCGGCTGATAACCCGATGTTTGCCATTATGCTGACAGCTGAATATATCCGCCGGGGTGGTGATATCGGACTATTTGCGGAAAATGCGGAAAAACTGGAACTGGCAATCAGCAGCGTGCATCTTTCCGAACGCCATCTGGTCCATCACACAGGGCCGTATATCTATGGTTTCTATGATTGCATCAATTTGGCTGGAGAACAGACATATGCTTCGGTCCTCTATCTGAACGCCGCGAGGGATTTTTCGGAATTATATGGAGCACTCGGCAACGAAGAAAAGGCAACAAAATGGCGTGAAACAGCCGGAAAAATTCAAGAGAATCTGCCTGCGCTGCTTACAGAAGACGGGGATATGTTTATAAGCGATACCGGTGTTAATTTTGTAACTGATATATGGGCTTCTGCCTATGCCGTATATTCCAATGCTGTGGACACAGAAATTGCCACACGTATTTCCAGGTGGATGGTCGAGCATTATGAGCAGTTTATCCGGGATGGCCACGTTCGGCACGTCCCCAAACCTGACAACTGGAAATGTGTTGTAGGCGGCGATTCAACCGGCGTTGGATTCATGCAAAACGGTGCTTACTGGTCGGTAGCATCTCCATGGGTGCTGTATACACTGGCGTTGACAGACAAGGCTCTGGCAGACCAAATGGTTGAGGATCTGGCTGCTACAGTTCTTGAGTATGATTTTGCTGAATGCATTAACGAAGACAAAACCTGCAGGCTTCCCGGATATACCGCCAGCGCGGGGATGGCACTCCTTGCTCTGCGCATTGCTGAAGGACAGGGAATATTCGGCATTATTGAAAGAAATTAACGAGGAGATTAATAAGTGAATAGTAAAGAAGTTAGCAAAATATCCGTTCAGCGAGTTACTGGAGGCCCGATGCATCATTTTTTCGGTTACTACGATAAATCGCCGTGGGATAATCGCGGACGTTATTTATTGGCTATGGAAAATTCCTTTGCTGACCGAAATCCAACTCTCAACGATCCGTTGACGGTCGGCGCCATTGATTTGGAAAACAACAATCGGTTTGAGCCGCTGGCAAAAACTCTGGCCTGGAACTGGCAGCAGGGTTGTATGCTTAAGTGGATGCCGCCGAATGAGACAGGTCTAATAGGGTTTAACGATTTGCAGGATGATCACTATATCCATGTTACCCTTGATCTCAAAACGAGAGAAAAGAACATTCTGCCCTGGGCTCTTTATGATGTCAGTTCAGATGGCCGACGGGGTGGAACACTTAATTTTGAGCGAATTACCCATACCCGGCCGGGATACGGCTACTTTGGCTTGGCTGACCCGTTTGAAAATGAGCTTTGCCCGGAAAATGACGGAATTTATATTGTGGATTTGGTAAAACAGTCCCGTAAACTTGTCTTCAGCCTTGCTGAAGCTTGTGGGTTCGGTAATATCAAGCCGGATCCTGGTAACAAAACCTGGTTTAACCATATAAAATTCAATCCGTCCGGAACCCGGATGATTTTTTTGCAGCGTTGGGCTCCGGGATTAGTGCCGGGACATCACGGCTTTAAAACCAGGATGTTTACCATTGGTACAGATGGTTCTCATCCAACTCTCCTTGTTGAGGGAGTGGGAATATCCCATTTTGACTGGTTTGATGATGAGAATATTGCGGTCTGGCTGTGGTCGGAAACACCCAATCACGAAGTTAATCACTATTTCATGATCCATGACCCATCCGGTAGGCGCGAAGTCATTGGCAAAGGGCAGTTTGAGTATGACGGGCACTGCAGTTTCAGTCCCGACAGAAAATGGATGCTTACAGACACCTATCCAAAAGGGGAGAACAAGGAGCAGGCCTTAATTATCTACAATATGCAGACAAAGCAACGGTGTGATATCGGCAAATTTGCCTCTATGCAGGTTGAGAATGATTCATGGCGCTGTGACATGCATCCGCGCTGGAACCGCGACGGGACTCAAGTATGTATTGACTCCACGCACGAAAAAACAAGACAAATGTATATAGTGTCTGTGTGAAGATAGAATGACTCTCCTGAAAAAAGCAATTTTAACATACATACTGCGTCGAAAAAATGCTCGAAATGCTCATTTGCGTGCAGCAAACTCCGCTTTCTGCGCTTTTTTCTTCTTGTCTTTATATAAACCTTGCTTTTTTCAGGGGAGTCATAGATACATTAAATACTGGCAACAGCGGTGTTGCTGGGTTATACTATATTAATAGTAAGTTGAAGGTGTACATGAAACAGTCATCAAAAACAATAAGTTGGTATATGCGAACTATCCGATTCTTCAATCACTCATTCCGATCCGTTCGAGTACGTATATTTGTCACCTTCATTTTACTTGGTGTTATTTCGGTTGCTGTAGTAGGCATTTTGCTCCTGGCATACGTTTCTCAGAACACCCGTCAAGAGTACCTGAATGCTAATAAACTCACGTTGATTAATCTTTCAAACGTGATAGATGTTTCTCTTATCGACAACATTGATACTATCTTCCAGAATTACACCTCGAATCAGGACAACTACGAAACGCTAAGCAAACTGGTGTTTGAGCCGCTGGAGGGAAACCATGCCATGATCGTCAGAATTAACAGGCTTCTCCGCAAGACGATCACAAACGCGAGCTATTATAATCAAATCGAGGACGTCCTCATCTTTTACCCGGACAAAGAACTTGTGGTGTCAGGTATGGGAATGAAATACCTTGCCGGGAGTGATGCCCTGGAGGAGCTCGTCGTTATCGACGCGTCGTTTCCGTTATACTCGCGAATTAGTTTCTACTCACGACTTTATAGTTATGATGCTGCGAAATCATATATTTCGTTTGTATACCGATTTCCATACCATACATCTGAAGAACATGCATTGATTTTCGTCATGTTACGTGAAGAATTTCTTGATGGTATATTTGCCCAGGCAGGGATTAAAGACGAGGTTCATAATTTCGCGGTTCTCGATATACACTCACAGCCAGTATATCTCGGGAATACGTTCCAGAAAAACCTCGAATTGCTGGACGATCCGCAGATCCTCACTGCTCCTCTGAAGAACGGATGGAAGGTCTTGAAATATGTCGATTTC
Organism: Spirochaetales bacterium; assembly: GCA_023139255.1. Taxonomy (GTDB): domain Bacteria; phylum Spirochaetota; class Spirochaetia; order JABMQR01; family JABMQR01; genus JABMQR01. Next base: position 7,391 of record JAGLNY010000263.1, on the reverse strand, counting down.
GACTCATTCCAGAACCGGATTTGGGTTGTCAGAAAAGTTTTCATACTGGTGCTTTCCATAGCAGTTGCATTAGCTGTATTGCTTTCGGTGTTCTTTTCAAAAAGAATTTACACGCCTTTGGGGAGGATTGTCGGACGGATTCGAGGATCGGACGAGTTTGAAGCAGCCAGAAAAAACGAATATACACTGATAGAAGACGAGTTTACCGATCTCACTACCAAGGTTGACGATCTGGAAACGACGGTACAGAAAAACACACCCGCGATAAAAGCCAATTTCGTGAGAGATATATTTGCCGGACGTATACGTTTAAGAGAGACGCTTGTAAGTCGATCCGGATTATTCAATATGAGGTGGGATCACGATCTGTATCGGTGCATTGTATTCCAACTGAACAAGAAGGCAGTCGAGGACCTTGAATCGCATGAAGGACACTTTGCGCTCTACTATTTCATTGATGACATCGAACGCGTTTTTTCCGCTGCTCATGGCGCTGACATAATGGCTGTAGAGTATGATACGAATCTTGTCAGTGCTGTTATCGGGTACGAGAAACGCTTCGAATCTTCCCTCGATCCTTCAATTGGGCAAGTGCTTAACGAAACGGGCACCAATCTTGAGATGAAAACGACCGCATTCATCGGAACGGCGGTAGAGGATCCTTTGAGTTTAGATTCATCGTATACGCATGCGCTCACAACGGTCGGGTACGAATATGTGCTAACGAACAGAAGCATTATCTATTATGAAAATATTGTATCTCGCGAAAATAGCAAAAGTACTATTGATCCCAACCGTATTAACCAATTTGAGGATATCGTGAGGCGACATGACGAAGCATCATTGAAAGAGTTTTTGAGCTCTACACACCGTCTGATGATATCAGGCGACTATTCCATTGATGAATGCCATCGGTTTTCTCAAGAAATGAGACAAAAAATTCAGAATTATGCCAACGAGATTTTCTGTACTCTGGAACTTCCCATGGAGGAAGATAATATTGTCGATTTAATCGACCTGACACTTCTTCACGCTGAACGAGCACTTTTCAACTATCTCAAACGAAAGGAAAGCAATGGATACGGACCGACGATTACAGCCATATGCCAATACATAAATGAGCATCTTGGCGAATTACTTTCTCTCGATGTTATTGCCGACCTTTTTAACATACCGGTTTCAAGTTTGAGCCGCTCTTTCAAAAAGGTAATTGGAGAGAATTTTTTATCGTACGTCAACGAACGGAGACTGGAGCACGCAAAGTACCTGCTCCGTGAAACGGAGGATAACGTAAAGGATGTCGCCGGCCAATGCGGGTTCAATTCTGATTCGTACTTTATCTATCAGTTCAAATCCAGGTTCGGGTACACACCAAATACCTACCAGAAACTTTCCCGGGCTAAAACGGTTCCAGCCGATATGAAATGAAAAACCACCATCTGATGGCAGGTGAATTCTTCTATAGTCAGTGTGTAGACTCCATCCTCTCTGGAAAAAGCAACCTCTTTTCCACCCGGCTCCAGGGTAATCTTCTTAATATTCTCTTCCAACCCAATTTCGATAGATGTTCCTCGTAACGGAAGCAGCTCTTCGATGACCTCCAACCCTTTGTTACCGAAGTTGTACCGTCAGTGAGTTCCATATTTCCATATCCCCGATAGAGGATAAAGACCGGGTGAACCAAATAGAGAATATTGCCGGTAATAACTCCTGCTTCATACGTTTTCCCTTCAGGATTCTGCGGTGTATGCTGATGAGAACAGAAATGACGGAAATCACGACTTGTCGAAATCTGAGATGGCGGCTCATGTCTATTTCTCCTCTAATTTGACAGCTGTTTTTATTGTTGTTTTATAATAATACTGATTCACCAAAATGCTATGTCATGATAGAATAATTTTATGTCAAATTCTCACACGAATTATTACCAGCCAAACTTGCAGATACTCTATTGTTCATTGGAACAAATAGAATCCTGGCATCATACCAATATGTCAGCTCCTTACTGGAGGGTTTATCATAATAAAGAGGGAGAGAGTCACATTACTATTCATAATGAGAGAGGTGAAAAAAAGATTGAGCTAACCCGGGATAAAATTGTGGTAATACCTCCGAATACTGATTTTAGTGCAGCACATCAAACTCCCTTTTATCATTTTTACCTCCATTTTATTGCCCGTCCCCCTTTTTATAGTATAAAGAATGATTTTTTGATATTTCGCTTTGATGGATCATTACAAATCTTTTTGTCTGATTTGGAGAGTGCGCTTGAAAAGCAGGGTAGTACCGATGTGGAGTTGTCTCTTTTGGCCCATCAACTTGCCATCGCCGTATTACTCCGCATTCCTGCTGATAATCTGGAAAGCAGTGTAAGTGATTTTCGAATTCTGAGGGTCATTGAATTGATAAAAGAGAACATTGAAAAACCGTTATCAAACGAGTCGCTTGCGGCTGTTATCGGGATGAATGTTAATGCTTTTTCACGGTTGTTCAGGATTCAGACAGGGGACTCTCCTCATGATTACTACCTGCGGGTGAGGATCGAACATGCCTGTCTGCTTCTCCAGTTTTCGAACCGGAATATAGAAGAGATTGCCGGGTTGTGCGGGTTTGCCGACCGGTTTCATTTTTCCAAAGCTTTTAAAAGGTTTAGGAATATTTCACCTGCGGTATACCGGAATAAGATTATTTAATGCGGTGTACTCATTTCATTGACATCTCTTTTATAGTATCCTATCATCCACTATGATGCCAAATAAAATAATGAAGATGTTGTTTGCTGTTCTGCTTTTGTCTTTTCTCCTTTCAGGCTGTTTTCTTTTTCCAAGGGAAGAAAGATTATTGGCGCCGCCTGTTATGGAAACACCGGAAATAAAATACAGGACCATCCCCGTCAAGCGTGGAACTATCGAAGACAGTGTCCGTGTAACCGGCTATTTCGTCTATGCCCAGCAGCATTCGGTCTCCTATAAATCGATGACCGGCCGCCTTGCCTCTATTGAGGTTGATTACGGCGACGTTGTGGATGAAGGAGATGTACTTGCCGTCCTGGAAATCGATAATCTTGAAACCCTGATCAAGCAGCTGGAAATCCAGAAGAAAAGAGCCGAATTAACCCTTGAGCGAAAGGAAATTCTCGGTTCCGACAGACTCGAACTGGAGATAGCAGACCTTGACATCCAGCTTATCCAACTCTCTCTTGATGAGCAGTTTGCGAAGGAGGAGCGTTCCCTCCTGCGATCTCCCATGGCGGGAGAGGTAATCTATATTGCAAATGTATCCGAAGGGGATTTTATCTCATCCTATAAAACAATGTTCCAGGTGGCCGACATTTCAGAACTCTATCTTTCCTACCAGGGAAGCTCTCTTTCGGAATTTCGTTTAGGTATGCAGGTCAAGGTCGTAATAGAAAAAGCTGATTACGATGGAAAGGTTATTATGACTCCCGCACAGTTTCCTTTTGATGCCCCGGATTCTCAAAAGCGGCAGATTATATTTAAGGTTGATGATCTTCCCGTTGATATCGTAGAGAAAGGGGATAGTGCCGGCGTATACCTTATTCTTGAACAGAGCGAGGATACGCTTATAATCCCGCGAAACCAGATACAGCATTATATGGGCAGAAAATTTGTATATATACTGGAAGATGGAATCCGGACAGAACGGAATATTCAAACAGGTATTGAGAACTCGACTGAGGCGGAAGTCGTAAAGGGGCTCGAAGAAGGTGAGCTCATTGTTCTTCGATAGACTCCTGGTGTGAAAGGGCAGGCAGCAATGTTACGGATTGTACTCCAGAAAATGCTCCACAATAGTTGGATGGTTGTTTGTTTGGCTGTCGGATCACTTCTTGCCGTGGCCTTTATAAGCAGTGTCCCAATGTACACCGGCGGTATTATGCAGCGCATGCTCGTCCGCGATCTGGAACAATTTCAGGTGAACCGTAATATCTACCCGGGAACCATCTCGGCAAAATACAACTTCTACAATCCGCAGCCTGATCCATCAAGGATTGCATTCTACAATTATGTCAACAATAACATCGAATCGGATCTTCTTCCGGGACTCAACCTGGAAGTTCTCGAGACAACCAGACACCTCACCCTTGATTATTTGCTGTGCACAGACCCCGAACGCCCTGATGACGAAAACAGGCGTGCGAACCTGAAGATTGTAACCATGATGGGCATGACTGATCATATAGATATTACACATGGCCGCATGTACGATCCCATACCTAAAAATGGCGTGTACGAGGTTATCGCCAGTAAAGATGCGCTAATCAGTCTCGACATGGTTATGGACAGGACTTACCAAGTAAGTAATATGCTGTCTGATGAAGAGATCTTCCAGATCCGTATAGTCGGTATTTTTACTATTAAAGAGACGTCTGACCTGTTTTGGTTTAATCAGAGAAGAGATTTCGCTACAAACCTCTTTATTGACTACGACACATTTGAGAAAGATTTCGTTGCCGAATACGCTTCGAACCTTACCTACATCAAATGGTTCTATGCCCTCAATTATAAAGATATACGGGTTGAAAACCTTCCGGGATTTCTTCAGATACTCGATAATTACAAGAAGCTTGCCCGGGAGAACAAAATTGATTTCTCTTTCGCAGCACTATCTATCTTCGATACATACGCGAAACGTGCACAAACCCTCAACATTATTCTCCTGTTTCTTCAAATACCGGTTCTGCTTATGCTGATCTTTTTCATCTACATGGTTTCCCAGCTGGTTATTAATAACGAACGGAACGAAATGGCTGTCCTAAAAAGCCGGGGTGCCGGGGGCGGCCAGATATTCAATATCTACCTTACAGAAGGGCTTATTCTCGGTATAGCTGCTTTAATTGCCGGGCCTCTGTGCGGATTTATTATCTGCTCTCTCCTTGGCTCTGCAAACGGTTTTATGGAGTTCGTACAACGGGTTGCTCTCCCTGTCAGGCTCTCACTCAAGGCGTACATTTTCGCCCTGATGGGTTTTGCGATATTTCTCATTACCATGCTTCTCCCGGTTATGTTTTTTTCGCGGTCTTCCATTGTTGAACATAAACAAAAGAAGGTACGAAAGAAAAAGAAAATCTTCTGGAAACGATTCTTCCTTGATGTAATCCTGATCGGGATCTCAGCATACGGGCTCTACAGCTATAAGACCCGGCAGGAGGTGCTGTTGATCACCGGGGCAGAGGGTAGTAATCTTCCTGTCGACCCGATGCTCTTTGGAATTTCAGTGCTGTTTATTCTGGGGTCGGGAATGCTCTTTCTCAGAATTTTTCCCTTCCTGGTAAATATTCTCTTTCGTCTGGGCAGGAAAATCTGGAAACCATCGACATATGCGGCATTTATCCAGGTCGGCCGATCCGAAGGTGTCCAGCAGTTTTTGATGATTTTCCTCATCCTCTCCTTCGCTATTGGAATCTTTAACAGTACAGCAGCACGGACAATCAATAGAAATACCGAAGACAAAATAGAGTATCGTGTCGGTGCCGATATTGTTATAAAACCCTATTGGAAGGATTTAAACGAACCTGAATCACTTGATGGGCCGGGTCTCCCTGACGGTATGGCCGAGGCTCCAACTGCATCTTTCAGTTCGGGACCGCAGTATGTTGAACCATCCTTCGACGAGTATCTGAAACTTGAAGGAGTAGAGACAGCAACCAAGGTATTCAGACAAACGAGAGCTTCCATCAAATTACCCGGCAGTAAGTCCGGTTCTGCTGAACTTATGGGAATAATCCCCAATGAATTCGCCGAAGCAGCGTGGTTCAGGCGGGATCTTCTTCCCTATCACTGGTTCAACTATCTTAACCTTCTGGCGCACTCACCGCGGGCAATACTCGTCTCTACGTCGATGCAGGAGGCATATGATCTCAATCTGGGGGATTCAGTCATGATTTCCTGGAAAAGCCAGAGTTCCATCGAGGGCATTATCTATGCCTTTATAGACTACTGGCCATCCATCAATCCCAGAGAAAAAACAGCCAATCGTCCCGGAGGGGCCGGACATCAATTTATAGTTGCAAATCTCAGTTTTATTCATGCAAAAATGGCTATTGAACCCTATGAAGTCTGGGTAACAAAAAAACCTGATGCTGCAAGCGCTGAAATTTTTTCTGCTATTGAAGAGAGTTCTATCGAAGTTCTCAGTATAACTGATGCTCAACAGGAAATTATTGCCGCAAAGAATGACCCAATGCTTCAGGGTATAAATGGTGTTCTCACTCTTGGATTTCTCGTTAGTATTGTTATCGCAATTGCAGGTTTTGTTATCTATTGGATTCTTTCACTAAAATCCCGCATGCTTCAGTTCGGTATTATCAGGGCAATGGGGATGGAAAAGAAATATGTTACCCGGATGCTTGTTTGGGAGCACGTCATGACGTCCGGGACGGCGATTGTTTTGGGAATAGTAATAGGCAGGATTGCCGGTTACCTGTTCATCCCCCTTATCCAACTCGTGTACGCCTCAGCGGAGCAGGTGCCGCCATTCAGGATAGTGAACCTGCCTAAGGATTTTCTGCAGATTTATATTATCGGTTTTCTGATGATTATTGTCGGTATCATGCTTTTCAGGGTGATAATTTCACGTCTTAATGTGCATCAGGCACTGAAAATCGGGGAGGATTAGCTGCATGGAATCTCTAATTCGCATGGAAAATATCACACGGTCATTTAAAGTCGGCAGTGAAGTAATCCACGCCGTTAACAATATCAGTCTAACTATCGAGCCGAACAGCTTTACCCTTCTTCAGGGACCGTCAGGATCGGGAAAAACCACCCTCCTTAACCTTATTGGTGCCCTCGATTACCCTGCAATCGGCCAGATTTTCTTCAAGGATCAGGATATTACCCTGCAATCGGAAGAGCAGCGGGATAAGCTGAGACGGGAAGAGTTCGGCTTTGTTTTTCAATCTGTTGCATTGATCTCTTTAATGTCAGCACTGGAAAACATCGATTTTCGTCTGCGTATTTCCGGTTATCCTACAGCTGAACGAAGGAACCGCGCAGAGAAGTGTCTCTCATTGGTCAATCTCAAACAGCGGATGATCCACCGGCCTCACGAACTTTCAGGAGGAGAACAGCAGCGTGTTGCCATAGCAAGGGCAATAGCCAACAAACCAAGTATCATCTTTGCGGACGAACCTACGGGAGAACTCGACACACACAGCGGGCTGCAGGTGGTGAAGATATTCAAGGATTTAATAGAGAAGGAAGGGGTCACTGTTATTATGACCAGTCATGATCCTAATATGGCTGATCTTGCGGATCATGTCATCGAAATGGAGGATGGCCGGCTTACCAAAGTAAACGGCAGGCTTGTCAAGGTTGATGACAAACTTGTCAAAATTAACGACGGGCCTGTCATACCTGACACTGGGC
>JAGLNY010000262.1 GCA_023139255.1 Spirochaetales bacterium | reverse complement strand
GCCAACATGATTTTCCGTGTATTCCGGGATATAAATAAAGAGTTCGGCATGACAATAGTCATTGTTACCCATGACAGAAGAATTTCCAGGGCAGTGAACCGTTTTGTCGCGATTCGTGATGGGAAAACAAGCAGTGAATTCATTATTAAGAGAGCGTATTTATCGGAATTCGAGGAACTCGGCAATAGCCAGGATATGATTGAGGAATCCCATGAGGAACTTACGGTAATTGATAAAGCCGGACGTCTCCAGATTCCCAAGGAATATCTGGAAGCTGCCGGACTCCTTGGAAAGAACAAGGGTCGTGTAGAGATTGACGGAAACCGGATTATTATTGTCGCCCCGGATGAGGATTAGTTTGATTCATCTGCTTGGGTGGTTTGGGTGTCTGACACCAAATGCTAAAGATAAAAAGTTTACCACTACGGATGAAGAAGGGATCTTTACAATCTGGCTGTAGGTGCAGCTGCCCAAATAGATCTCAGGGTTTGTTTTTACGGAATGTTGAAGGGGTAAACCCTGTTGATTCTTTGAAGATTTTATAGAACTGGCTCAAGCTGGAAAATCCGCAGGAAAAAGCGATATCAAGGATAGGCTTCCTTGTCATGGTCAATTGCTTTTTAGCAAATTTAATTCTTGCATCTGACATCATCTGAGAAGGGGTCTTGTCATAATACTTCTTAATTTGACGGGATATATGTTCACGGGTACGCCCAACCATATCCGAAAGAGTATCAAGGCTTAAACACAAATTTTTTTCCTCAGTAAGAAGGTCGAAGAAATCCTGCATCCAGGGCGGAATTTTATGTGCTGCTTTGTCTTCACTAAACAGGATTTTACTATTAGTTTTCTCAAGAACTGCAACTACATTCATTAAGAATAATTCCAGATTGAATTGTGTATTTCTCTTGCTTAACAGCGTATGAAGAAGATTGTTTATCATTCCGAAATGTTTTTCATGTAAAGTCCACTGAAGCGGTGTGATATCCGTATCCATAAGGCGATAGTTATATCTTTGACATAAGTTCTTCAGTGATTCTGTGGGGAAGGCTATGTTGACCTGCTGTAATTCGGATTTGGTAAAGAAAGCATGAGAATCGAAGGACCGTATTATGTATAGATGATTTTCTTTGATGTTTAGTCTTTGATTATTAAGGAGGTGAATTCCTGCCCCTCGTTCAATCCAGAAAATTTCACAGTAAGAATGCCTGTGAAACACAGGATTATCTTTTGCATACTGTATGTACCGGTGAATATGATAGTAATCATCACCAGATAGAAAGGTTTTTAGTTTAAAAGTTGTCATAATATCACTAAATCACAAAAAGAAATCATAATCAAGGAAGAAATATATCAATGTGTACTATATAATGGAGACTGGAAGTTTGTCAGAAATTAATCAGGTAAAAGAAGGATTGTATGAAAAAACCTATAGTACATCTGGTCTGTAATGCACACATTGACCCTGTCTGGCAATGGGAATGGGAGGAAGGGGCATGTGAAGCCATCTCTACATTTCGTACTGCAGCGGATCTCTGCGAAGAGTTCGAAGGCTTTGTTTTCAACCACAACGAGGCAATCCTTTATAAATGGATTGAGGAATACGAACCCGAACTGTTCAAACGCATCCAGGGACTGGTTAAAGCTGGAAAGTGGCATATTATGGGCGGATGGTATCTCCAGCCGGATTGCAATATGCCCTCCGGAGAAGGGTTGGTTCGCCAGATCCTGGTAGGAAGAGAGTATTTCCAGAAGAAATTCGGTATCCGTCCAACCACTGCCATCAACTTTGATCCCTTTGGTCATACAAGAGGACTCGTACAGATCCTCGTAAAAAGCGGATATGACTCCTATATCCATTGCCGTCCAACAATGCAGGATTGTAGACAGAAAGCAAATGATTACATCTGGACCGGATACGACGGTTCGGAGATCTTCTGTACACGCCCGCGTTTGTGGTATAACTCGCAGCTTGGCGAAGCTGGTAACAAACTCGGGACTCAGCTTGAGGAGATTCCCGAACTCGGGGTGTCTCTCATGCTATGGGGTGTTGGGAATCATGGAGGCGGGCCAAGCCGCAAAGACATTCGGGATATTAATAGTAGAATACAAGATGAGAAAAACTGGGAGATTCTGCACTCTACACCGGAAGCCTATTTCAAGGATCTCAAGCAGCGTAAGAATGAGTTGGTGCGTTGGTCTGAAGACCTGAATCCCTGGGGGGTCGGTTGCTATACCTCCATGGTTCGTATAAAACAGGGATACCGGGCATTGGAGAATGCACTATTCATGGTCGAGAAAATGGCATCAACAGCAGCATCCCAGGATCTGATGCAGTACCCCCGTTCTCAGTTGAAGGCCGCGGAGGAAGATTTGCTCTGGACTGCCTTTCATGATGTCCTCCCCGGCAGCTCGACAGCTGCTGTAGAACAACATAGCCTGCAGAAGATCGGTCACGGCATGGAATTACTCTCCCGAATCCGGGCACGGGCCTTCTTCTGTCTGGCAAGTGGACAAAGCAAAGCAAAACCGGATACTTTCCCGGTTTTTGTTTACAATCCGCATCCCTGGGAGGTTGATACCGTAGTCACGGCTGAGTTTAACCTGCCTGATATCATTTTCTGTCCTGATACATTCTGGATACCAAGCCTGACCTCCAGGGGACAGGAGATTCCTATCCAGGCTGAGCGTCCGGGCAGCAACATGCCCATGGATTGGCGAAAACGTGTTTGCTTCCAGACTAAGCTGGTACCAGGAGTAATGAACCGCTTTGATATTAAGCTGACACGCATGGCAAAACGTCCATTAGTTGAGACCAGAGAGGAAAATGGGGTAATCCGTATACAGGGAAGGAATATAGAATGGGCCATTAACGTTCGCTCCGGATTGATAGAGCATTTACGAATTGATGACAAAGAAGTCCTTCGGAAAGGTGCATTCAAGGCCCTGGTTATGGCTGACACATCCGATCCCTGGGGTATGACAACTGACAGGTTCGATACCATTGCCGGCCGCTTCCGTATTCTGTCACGGAAAAAGAGCGCGGAAGTATCGGGAATCCTTCCCACAGTATCGGGAATTCCCACAGTATCGGGGGTTTCCACTAAAGAGCTTAAGCCTGTAAGGATCGTTGAAGATGGTCCTGTACGAACAGTCGTTGAAGCACTATACGGCTATAATGATTCCATCCTTGTATTGACCTGGAAATTGCCAAAAACAGGTAGTGAAATTGAGATTGAAGTACGCGTGTTCTGGAATGAAAAAGACAAGATGCTGAAGTTGTCAGTACCTACATCATTGCGAAAGGCTGTGTACATGGGGGATGTTGCCTATGGCCGGGATCTATTGCCTGCTGCGGGGCGTGAGGTTGTTGCCCAGAAATGGACTGCTGTTGTCTCGGAATGTGATGACCTGGCTTTGACCATGGTGAATGACGGTACCTATGGGTCATCGTTTGTGAAAGGGGAAATGCGCATCACGCTTCTACGTTCACCTGCCTATGTTGCCCATCCGGTCAAGGATTGGCCAACAGTACCGAGCGACATATTTCGTCCTCGTATTGATCAGGGTGAAAGAGTGTTTTCCTTCTGGTTGAATGCCGGATCGGTGAACGGGAGAATGGGTGCAGTTGCCCGGGAAGCTCAGATGCACAATGAGAAACCCATGACCCAATGGTTCAGCCCTTCAGGACATGGAATTCTCCCAAAGCCTTTCGTGACTTTGTCCAATAACCGTATTCAAATTACTACTATCAAGCAGACAGAGAATGGGAAAAGCTGGATTTTACGCCTGTTTGAACCCACAGGTCAGCGGCAGGAAACACAATTATGTATTGCTGTGGGTAAGCCAATACAGAAAAAAATAACTTTGCAGCCATTTGAGATCAAGACATTCATGATTGATACTGTTCCCGGCACTATGGTCGAGACAAACCTGATGGAAGAATGATGGATGTCAAAATATACATGCCTGCATGATAGAAGGAGTTTCGGGTGACCTTATCCACTAATCAAATCAGTACTTTGCAAGAATTAGCCCGTACATACATGGAAATTGCCCTGCTGCCGGTGCAGGAAGAAAAGATCAATCTATGGAAAGCCCTAAATGGCTTTTCTATGCAGCGGCCTATGGTTGTAATTGATCAGCTTCCCTGGAACGAACTGCAGGAAGAGGGAGAGCTCAATTGCGTCTGCACAGATCCTTACTGGTATAACGTAGAACTTGAATTACGTAAAACAATCTACAAGTGGAACCACTTCCCTGTCGATATGGTGGTGGAGCCTTTTATCACGATACCTAAAGTGTTCAGCAGTAGTGGATACGGCATCACAATTGACAGTGATAAAATTGAGTTTTCCAGTGGGGATACAGCTCCTTCGAGACATTTCAACAGGCTTATACATACCATGGATGATGTGCAGGCAATAAAGGATATGGTTGTTTCCATAGATGAAAGAGCAAGTTTGCTCTATTTTCAGGAAGCCGATTCAATATTCAACGGCATTGCACCATTAATACCGTCCCACGGCATAGGTTTTCACCTGGGAATATGGGATTCCCTGGCACAATACATCGGCATGGAAGATGTTTATTATGAATTGTATGATAACCCTGACCTGATTCATGCCTGCCTCAATCGACTGACAGAATCGGTTTTAGCAGGTGTAAGGCAAGTAAATCGAACTGGCTTTTTTAATGATATTGCCAATACCTGTCACTGTTCATATATCTATAACAAAGATCTGCTTCCAGGTCCCAATCAGGGTCAGGGTCCCCATACAAAAAACGGCTGGGCCTTCGGTATGGCACAGCTGTTCACCTCAGTATCCCGGGAAACTTTTGAAGAATTCGAAATGCCCTACATCATGAGGATGGCCAGGGAGTTCGGGAATATCTACTACGGCTGTTGCGAGCGGGAAGATGACAAACTTGAAATGGTCAGGAAAATTCCCAATATCAGAAAAGTCTCCTGCAGTCCATGGAGTGACCGGCAGCAGTTTAGTGAGAAGATTGGGGACAACCTTATTATGTCCAACAAGCCGACACCCGCTTTCATTGCCGTAGAGTCTGTTGACTGGCAGGAAGTGCGGCGGGATTTGGAATATACCGTAAAACTGGCAAAGAAGTACCATGTTAACCTTGAAATTATTCTAAAGGATATTTCTACCGTACGCTTAAATCCCGACCGGTTGACCCAATGGGCTGATATTGCCATGGATGTGGTAAACAGGTATTAGTTTTATAGTGTTCACAACCTTGGGAAGCTAAAACAGGGTCTCATAGGCCTGCAAGACAGTTCTCCGGAATTCCCTACTTTGTATCCATCTTTTCATGCAGGATGAAATCATGGTTAAAACTAATATGCCGTCTCAGGGGCGTATCTCACTGATGAACCAGCAGCAGGAAAACCGGCATATCCTGCATCTTCTTTTTGCCAACAAGCTTTATCGCGGGGGAAATGTGGAACTTGCTGACGGCACGACTTCGGTACAAACAACTGAATGACGAGATGAAAGAGGCCTGGAAGAATGAATATGAGAAATACGCCTGACCACGCCATTGCAGGTTCTGAAAAAGGGTAGAATGTAAGAGTTATGATAGTTCGTACTGGAGATCAATGGATTTGAGCCCGATTTTCTCGGCTGCTAAGGATTGCCTCGTGTCGTTTGTAAGAAAAGTATCACAGTTTAGAATGTCGGCTGCAGCAACATGAATGATATCCAGAGAACGTGTTCCGATCTGGAGACTATGAAGTTTAGAGATCTTAAGTGCTTCAAGGAAAACTTTTGACCAGTCAGGGCTTACTGCCTTCAAGGTTCCTGAGGTTTTATCCTCTTTGAAAATTTCCAGTATGGCGTTGAGCTCTTCTTTTGAAATTTCATTGCGAAATACTTTTAAGGCGAATGCATTTGTTATTTCAAGTTCATGAAAAGGAGTAAATAGAAGAGGTTGTTTTAGATTTACTATCAACTCTTCCGTTCTTTTACTCAATGGCTCAGGGTAGTATAATTTTACAAGAACACTCGTATCTACATATAATTTCAAAACCGTTCTTCTCTATCTTCCAGAATAATTTGTCCGGGAGGTTTCCCTTTTATTTTGCCGAATATTTTTTTTGCTCTTTCGCTGAATAAAGGCCATTCTTCAGTAGTTTTAGAGTTAACAGGAACAATTCTTGCGACAGCCTTGTTTCTTCGGGTTAAAACAACCTCTTCACCATGTTCTACAAACTTCAATACTGAACTAAGATTGTGTTGTGCTTCTGCTATACTTGCTTTCCTCATGCGTTAAATATAACGCATTTACTTATGCAAATCAAGCATTCAAAAGATTATTTCAAAAAAATCAAATCCAAATAACGGGTAAGGAATATTAGAATAAGACTTGACTACGTGACGCATTCATGTATACAATTGGGTGACAATGGAGGCGAAATATGAAATTTTTAAGTGTACGAGATTTAAGAGGGCAATCTGCGGCGATATGGCGTGAATTGCCAAATGAGCGGGAAATGGTGATAACCAGCAATGGCCACCCTGTGGCCCTGCTCGTAGATATAGACGAAACAAACGTCGAAGAGTCATTGGCTGCTTGGCGTCAGGTTCGAGCCACTCGGGCTGTTACATCAATCCAGCAGCAGTCCATGCGAAAAGGAACTGATAGTTACTCAATGGATGAGATTGAAGAAGAGATTAGGAAAGCCAGAGACAGTCGTCGGAAGCGCATCAGATGAGAATCGTGATGGATACCAATATCCTGGTTTCGGGCATGCTCACTCCATTCGGCATTTGTGGTGAGATTGTTCGTATGCTTACATCCAGCAATCTCACGCTGTGTGTTGACTCACGAATCCTGTTTGAATACGAAGATGTCCTTCGGCGTCCACGGTTTAAAATAGAAAATGGCATGATAGATGTTCTAATGGAATACATAGAGAGCACTTCTGAAACCCATAATATGACGCCATTACCCAAAGCTCTTCCGGATCCAGATGACAACCAGTTTCTCGAGGTTGCTGTCTCGGCCAATGTAGATTACCTCGTCACTGGTAATCTGAAACACTTCCCTCCCGGATCGCGATGTGACGTCGCGGTGGTTTCACCACGTGAGTTTCTTGATGCACTGAAAAAGTGCGGAACAACAAAATTGATAGAATAGTTTTTCTGTAAACATAAAGTAACAGGAAACCATACTTTGTTGAAAGACAATATCGAATTACCAATTGTCTATGACGACATCAGTCTCTTGTTCCCCACGACTGGGATGAAGCATCTCCTGATTGTCTCCACACCTGTATGAGGTACATACAAAATTCCTGATGGATAGTTTAAAATTCACAAACGGCCATATCAGCCTTGTTTACAGCAGTTATCTATTTACAAGTTAAAAATTTACCGTGGCCTGACCCCTATTACCTATTAAACTAATAGATGGCAAAGCTAAATCTTCGTCTATAACATCTTGACAAAGTGCTCTCTCTATTATATAGTTGCATGCAACAAATACTCTATTTAAAAAAGAGGTCTTCAATGGAATATCCCGGAATATTCACACCTTTTCCCATAGGTAACAAAACAGCACCTAACCGCCTGGTTTCTCAGGCAATGGAGAGCAATGATAGCGGGCCGGGAGGTTCTGTTTCACAAAGAGGACTGAAGAGATACAGGAAGCTTGCAGCAGGAAACTGGGGTATTGTTATCGTTGAAGCCCTCTCTGTAACCAGTGAATCCCTGGCAAGGAAAAACGGCATGATTTTAAACCGTAACAATCTCGAAGGTTTTCAACATCTTGTTCAAGAGTATAAAAAGATTAATCCTGAAGGATTGATTCTCTTTCAGGTAAGTCATTCAGGATATAAAAGCGGCTCCTTTTCCAGAAGAACCACGATTTGCCCAGGAGTTAAAGATGCTGATTACCTGACTACAGAAGAAATTGAAAACGTAAGGAAAGCTTTTATTGAATCTGTTTTACTTGCTGAAGAAGCAGGTGCCGATGGGTGTGATTTTAAAATGTGCCATGGTTATTTTGGCGCCGAGATGTTACGTCCTGCAAATACCCGAACCGATAAATGGGGCGGTAGTTTTGAAAACAGGACAAGATTCCTGAGAGAAGGAATTGGGGAGATAAAATCCAGACTAGCAAAGCTAACCAGACAAAAGAGTCAGGATTTTATCCTTGGGTCAAGGATTTCTTTGTATGAAGGAATCACGGGCGGCTGCGGGACAGCAGGACCAAATCAGATAATTGAGGATCTGACTGAAATGGATAGAATCGTAAAACTCATGGATGAACTCGGGATGGACTATGTGAATGTCTCTGCAGGAATTCCCGGAGTGACATCAGAAATTACCAGACCGACCAAACCGTCAAAACACCTCTACCTCAATCTTGCCCGGTATGCGAAACAGGTAAAGAATCTTAATACTTCTCTTGCTGTATTTGGGTCGGGTTATACGATTCTGAAGGAAGAGGCCGCATCTTTTGCTGAGGAGAATATTATAGACGGGAATGTTGATTTTGCCGGTTTTGGGAGGATGAGCTTTGCCGATCCGTTATACCCTTCCAAATTGATCTCGGGTGAAAAAATAAACTACTGTACGGCTTGTTCAGGATGTTCCCGGTTAATGATCAGACAGGAACATGATGGGTGTATTCTGTATGATGATTATTACAGAAAACTGCATTCAGAAGGGCGGGCAGATAGATGAGCAAAAAAGTAACGGTATATGATATTGCGGAGAAACTGGGCATTTCAGCTGGGACTGTATCAAGAGCCCTGAACACATCATCCCTTATCAGCAGTGAAAAGAGTGAACTGATTCGCAGGACGGCAAAAGAGATGGGATATGAAAAAAGAGAGATCAAACGTCCCGGATCCAGGGCCATTCTCAATATTATTCTTTTTATCCCTTACAGCACAGAGCCGCAGTATCACCTCTTCTATGATTCTGCACAGTTGATTTCGGGTATCCGTTCGGGGTTTGGGGAGACAAGAGTTAATATACTGGCAGAATTGAACGACGGCAGTTCAACAGTACTGGACAACAGAAAGGTTGGTGAAATTGACGGGGTAGTTTTTGCCTTTACCGACCCTCCCGAAACTATTGTTACCATGCTTGCCAGGAGAAAGATTCCCATGCTTCTGCTGAACCGTAAAGATGACAAATTTAATTACATTACCCTTGATAATGACGGAGCTATAGACAAACTTTTTTCACTGGTTAAAGCGGAGAAAAAGAGGCTGCAGCCATTTTATATTGGGTTAAAGGGTGCCGAGAAAGTAAACTCTTACAGGGAAAATGCTTTTCTACATTCATGTAAAACATATGAAATCAAAAAATTTGAAGTACTGGAAATTTCATCATTTGAAGAGATAACACCGGGTTTACTAAAAGATATACACAAAAGAGAGTTCAACTGGATAGTTTGTTTTAATGATATTGTGGCTGTCTCGGGTTTGTCATCAGCAGCTTTAGCAGACATTATGATTCCTGAAGAAATCTCAATTACGGGGTTTGATAATTCACCGCTCAGGAATGTTTTTTCCCGGAAAATAGATACTATTGAACTGGAAGTAAATGAGATGGGTCGAAGGGCAGGAGAGTGGCTGTTTCAGAATATCATTGAAAAAGAGAGTGCACCGATTCAGGAAGAGCTGCAGTTTAGATATATAAGCGGAGACACAATCAGGAGGGAGCAATGATCAAAGGCTTATACATAATGAGTAAAGAATATTTTAACCTGATCTATACCCGGGAAAACAGGGAGCAAATTGAACAGCATATAGATATATATGCACCTCAGATGAGTGCCGAAGCAGCATCTGTATCCCCGGAAGTTCTTCGGAAAGCTGAAGTCATCTTTACAGGCTGGGGAGCCCCACATATGGATATTGATTTCTTACAATCGGCAACATCCCTGAAAGCCGTATTCTATGGAGCCGGTTCAGCAAAAGATATAGTTTCCCCTGAGTTTTGGGAAAGAGGGATAAAACTTACAAGCGCCTATGCAGCTAACGCTGTTCCCGTGGCGGAATTTACTCTGGCTCAGATTCTCTTCTCCCTGAAAAAAGGATGGGAGCATATACATATGATCAGGAAGAATGCATCCTGGCCGACCAGGCTGCAGGTGCCGGGAGCTTATAAGAGTACTGTCGGAATAATTTCTCTTGGAATGACCGGAAAAAATGTCATTCGGCTCCTGAAACCTTTTGATATCACTATTGCGGCTTATGATCCGTTTTTCCCTGAATCGGAAGCAGAAAAGATGGGTATCAACCTTGTATCGCTTGATGAACTGTTCAAAACATCTGATGTTGTCAGCCTTCATACACCGTGGTTGAAAGAGACTGAGGGGATGATAAGCGGGAAACTCTTCAGCATGATGAAAAAAGGATCAATCTTTATCAATACAGCCAGGGGAGCAATTGTAAATGAAAAAGAGATGATTGAAGTTTTATCTGAACGTGATGATATTACTGCCCTGCTTGATGTAACCTACCCTGAACCGCCTGTCGAAGGGTCTCCCTTGTACACGATGGAAAATGTTATTCTGACACCCCATATAGCCGGTTCCATGGATGGAGAGTGTGCCCGAATGGGTTATTACATGGTGGAGGAGCTGAAACGGTACATACACAATGAAGAATTTAAGTGGAATATTACAGAAGAAAAAGCAAAAATCCTTGCCTGATGGAGGTGCTTGATATGCATAAAAAAACGGCTCTTATAACGGGAGGGGCTAGAGGGATAGGCCTGGGAATCTCTGTAAAATTGGCTGAAGAAAGATGGGATCTTGCCTTGTGCGGGAGAAGGGATATAACAGAAGTCAAAGATGTACTTGAGGATCTGCGGTCGACGGGTATAAAAGTTGCGTATTACCAGGCTGATATATCCCGAAGTAAGGATCGCGGTAATTTGATGAAGCGGGTTAATGAGGATTTTAGCTGCCTGCATCTGTTAATTAATAATGCAGGTGTTGCCCCCCTGAAAAGGGTAGATATTCTTGAGGCTGATGAAGAGAGTTATGACCGTGTTATGAACATCAACCTGAAAGGGCCCTATTTTTTAACAAGGGATTGTGCGAAATGGATGATTGGTCAGCAGAAAACGAATCGGGAGTACAAAGCCTGTATCATCAATATAAGTTCAATATCTGCCGTTACGGCATCCCCGGAAAGAGGAGAATACTGTCTCTCCAAGGCGGGCATTTCCATGGCTACGAAACTCTGGGCAGCCGGACTGGGCGAATATGATATCCCTGTATATGAAATACAGCCGGGAATTATTAAGATGT
>JAGLNY010000261.1 GCA_023139255.1 Spirochaetales bacterium | reverse complement strand
ACTTGTTTTTGTACACGGAACCATACTGATTTCCTCTTATGCTGCCGGATTTTTAACTGGTAATGGTAAATTTTCTCTAATGGAACGCACATGAACAAAAAAAACAGAGGCCGGGAAGAACTCATCTCTGCACTTCTTGCAGAGAATCCCATTTATACTGAAATTCTCACTAACCCGGATCTCAGCATGCAGGAAAGCATACAGAAAATCCGTGAACGTTTGATAGCTCAATTTCAGGAACATCCCAAAGCATACGCCTATTACATCGGCGAGGAGCGTGGGGAGAAAGCTTTCTTCAAACTTTCATGGCGCGATTTTGCGTTTATAAGAATCTTGGATTACCTTGAACATGAGGGAGAGGAGTTCCCTGACCCAAATAGAAACGGAACCCTTGTTATCTCACGTCCAATTTACCTGTTCAGGGAAGCGGCACTGGGAAACGATATTCCCGGTTCAGACGACATCCTGGAAGATCTGCTCCATCTACTTCGGCAGATTAACGGTACTGACAGACCATCCCTTCCCAGCAGGAGTGAGGTCATGGAATGGATGGGCAAACATCCTTCAGGGCTTGATGAAAAAATAATTTCCAGGCGTGAAAAAAATCGTGACCGGATAATAGGACTTCTTATCCAGCGGCTACGAAAAAAAAGTAAAAAAATCGACCCAGACACTATTCAACATACCAGATTCTATGTCAGTCAGGATATGAGTGATGAAGTTATCAGGGAGAAAATAGAACGCTGGTGGAAGAATGACCTGTTTCATCTGCAGAATGCAGTCACTACCCCGGAGGATCTGCAGAGATATCTGAATAACAGCCTCTCAGAAGAGACGATGATAATCATGAAACAGGCAGAAACCAAAGGAATCCCTTTTTTCGTGACTCCTTATTTCCTCTCACTCATTGATACGATACCCGAGGATCAATCAGAATTTGCGGACCTGGTAATGCGTGATTACGTTCTTTATTCTGACGAACTGGTTACTGAGTTCGGTAAAATCAAGGCATGGGAAAAAGAGGATATCGTTGAGCCGGGAAAACCCAATGAGGCAGGATGGCTTCTTCCTTCGCATAATATACATCGCAGATACCCGAATGTCGCCATTTTTATCCCGTCAACTATGGGAAGAGCCTGCGGAGGATTATGCGCTTATTGCCAGAGAATGTATGATTTTCAAAACGGCAGACTCAACTTCAACCTTGAGAAACTGCGTCCTAACGCAAACTGGGACACACAGCTGAAAGAACTGATGGATTATTTTGAAAATGATTCCCAGCTCCAGGATATCCTGATTACCGGTGGTGATGCCATGATGAGCTCGGTATCCTCCCTTGAGAAAATTCTTGATGCCGTATATGCCATGGCTAAAAGAAAAAAAAGGGCAAATACTCACAGAAAAGACGGGGAGAAATATGCAGAGATTATGCGGGTCCGGCTGGGAACGAAAATTCCTATTTACCTGCCGCAGAGGATCAGGCAGAAACGTGTCGCGGTCCTGAAAAAATTCAAGGAGAAAGCCTCAAAAATCGGGATACGCCAGTTCATTATCCAAACTCATTTCTCAACTGCTATGGAAGTTACCCCGGAAGCTGCTAAAGCAGTGGGAAAATTACTGGCTGCCGGCTGGACTGTCACAAACCAGGAGGTTTTTACCTTATCAGCATCGAGAAGGGGGCATTCAGCCAAACTGAGAAAAGTTCTTAATGATATCGGTGTCCTTCCCTACTATACATTCACGGTTAAGGGATATCTTGAGAACTCTCACTATTTTGCAAACAACTCCCGCTCAATACAGGAACAGATTGAGGAAAAATCTATCGGCCGGGTTGATCCGAAATATTACAGTAAAATTCGGAGTTTCATGAAAACTGCTGATCGGATGCAGGAGCATATCGATAAGATCCGGGATGCAGAGATGATCCCATTCCTGGCTACAGACAGAAACACCCTCAACTTGCCCGGTGTAGGTAAAAGCAACATTTACCGGACTATTGGCATAACCGATGACGGCAGGAGAATCCTTGCATTCAGGCAGGATCACAGTCGTCCGCACAGTCCTATAATGGACACCATGGGTGATATTATCATTATTGAATCAAAATCCATTGCCCAATACCTGAGACAACTGGAGATGATTGGGGAAAATATTGAAGAATATGAAAGCATTTGGGGATACTCTGCCGGGTACATTGAGCCAAGAATTCCCATTTATGAATACCCAGGCTATAGGTTCTCAGTAACTGACAAATTCACCAATCTGGTTTTACCGGACGAAAACAAGTCAGCTCTTTAACCCGTCTACAATAAATTCCATGCGGTTTACCACATTAACTTCACTCATCCCGGAATCCATATCCAGGAACAAAAGATTCAAGGATGGGTATAGGGCTTTCATCTTTTTTTCCACTCCCCTCGCAATTACGTGATTTGCTATACATCCGAAAGGTTGTAAACAAATAACGGTATTTATCCCATCTTCAGCGAAAGTCGCTATATCACCTGCAAGCAGCCAGGTTTCGCCGAATTGATTTATCAGGTCCAGCACACCGGATGCCTTATCAGCCATTTTTCTTATAGGATGGAAGGGGGTAATATCCCCTTTAAATTCATGCAATACCCCATTCGCCTGGTGAAAAAGTCTGTCAACAAACCCCTCTGCTCTGCTGAGCAAGTGAATAACCGCATACTTAACTTTCTCAATATTTTTCTCAGCATTATACGGAGTTGACATCAGGGGAATGAGGAAAAAATCGATCAATGGGGGAATCTCCGGCTGGATACCCCTGTCAATCAGCCAATCGGTTGTGTATAGGTTCCCGAATGGATTGAATTTGACATAGATCTCACCGACTATACCTACTCTCGGTGCTTTCTTCTGCTCCATCGGCAGGCGGTTGAATTCATTTACAGCCTTATGCATGAGCCTCATCATATTTTTTCTGCCGTTATGATGGATTAAATCCTTTCCCAGATCAATATATTTCTGTACCAATATCATTGCTGATCCTTTTTGCAATTCCCGGACTGATGCATAATAATAGAGCTTAGCCAAAACATCACCAAAAAGAAGTCCGTAAAGAGCAGTTAAGGCAAAAGGGAGTTTCCGCACACGAAACCCCGGCTGTTCATTCAGTGATTTTTTCCCTCGGTTGGTGGTTGAGGCGGTTACTACCGGGATATGATCATAGCCAGCTTTTAACAGGGCGCGTTTCAGCAGGGAAACATAGCTTGAAGCCCTGCACTGCCCGCCTGTCTGGGTGAGGCCGACAGCCACCTGATTGAGATCATACTTCCCGCTTCTCAGGGCTTTCAGAAGATCACCAATGACGATAGTGGCAGGATAACAGATATCATTATTTGAGTAACGCAGCCCCAGCTCTATACTTTCCCGATCTCCCAATGGGAGAATCTCAATCTTATATCCCTGATGACGGTAAGCTGCTATGATGAAATCAGTATAAAATGGGGAAAACTGCGGGGCAAGAACCGTAAGTCCTTTGTCTTTTTGCTTGAAAATCCTGGTTTCCCGACGTAAGATATGTTCTCCCCTATGATTGTCTTTTCTCTGTTTCAAAGACTCAATAAGTGAACGGAGCCGAAGCCGAACCGAACCGGGGCTGGTCATCTCATCAATTTTGATAAGTGTCGGGTTTTTCCCGTACACATTCATGATGGATTTCACCTCATCCACGGTCAGTGCATCAGGACCGCAGCCGAAAGAGTTCAACTGGATTATTTCAACATTTTTCTGCCGGCCTGCCCAATGTGCTGCGTGGAACAATCTGTTCGGGAACGACCACTGTGTCAGAACCTGTACTTTCGGAAGCCGTTCCCGTGCAGATAATGGAATGGAATCCTCGGTTATAACATCAAAACCAAGACCGCTGATGATTGAGGGAATTTTCATATTTATCAGGGAATCCATGTGGTATGGTCTTCCGAGCAGGAGAATCACACGCCGGTTATCTTTCACGGCCTCACTGTAAATCCGTGCACTTTCAGCACGTATCACTTTTTTGTACTCTTCCTGAGCCTTGACCGCTTGCTTAAAAGCCTGACGGATCTTTCCGGATGATATTCCCAGAGAAAGAAGATACTCAGTACAGCCTTTCCGCAGCAGGCCGGTATCATGAAAACTTATCGGCGGTGAGTCAAAAGGGATTTTGTATCTTTCCCCGGGGTTTATAGAAGATTCTATTACCTGAGGGTACCCGGTAACAATCGGGCAGTTATACTTATTAATGACATTTTTGAATTCATCTCTGTTGTAGCGGACCTTCGGGTAAAAAATCCGGTCTACTTCCTTCCCGGCAAGATTAAGGATATGTCCGTTTGTGAGTTTGGCAGGGAAGCAGATGTTCTCCGACATAACAGATCCGTATCCCTTCTCTGCCAATTCTACCGTTGAGACATCAGAAAGAACCACTTCACAGCCTGCCTCAGCAAATAATGTACACCAGAAAGGAAAATCTTCCCAAATATTCAGTACTCGTGGAATCCCAATACGCATTACAGGTTGATCCGGTCCCTTTTTCAAGGGTCTGTTAAAAAGGGTTTCGCGTTTAAATTCTGCAAGATTAGCCCCTCTCCTACTCCCTTTAACCTGATTACTGAATATCTTCTCACACTTGTTACCGGTAAAGAATCGCGACGGGTTTCCCTTAGAGCCTGAACGATCCGTATACTCCATTATTGTAATTTCACACTTGTTTTCACAACCGTGACAGGTTGTCGTTTTTCTTTTATAATTCAGTGCATTCTCAATCATATCCAATGACTGGGAGCGGTGTACATTCGTGCTTGCAGATACATTTTCGATTCCTGGGTATTCCCGGTCGAGTCCTGTGATTTTTCGGCCGATTCCCGGGAACTTTCGAACGATTTCCGGGAGCTTCCGGC
>JAGLNY010000260.1 GCA_023139255.1 Spirochaetales bacterium | reverse complement strand
CAGGTGAATTCTTCTATAGTCAGTTTGCAAACTCCATCCTTCCTGATAAAATCAACCTTTTTCCCTCCCGGTTCCAGTGTTATCTCTTTAATATCTTCTGTTAAGCCAATTTCGATTGATGTCCCTCTTAAAGGAAGCAGTTCTTCGATGACTTCCAACCCCTTTGTTGTTACTGAAGTTGTACCGCCGGAGAGTTCCACATCTCCTCCGCGGTATAACTTGTTGGCAAAAAGAAGATGCAGGATATAACGACCTTCCTGCTGCTGGTTCATTAGTGAGATGCGTCCCTGAGACGGCAGATTGGTTTTAACCATGATTTCATCCCGCATAAAAAAATGAATGGCATTAAGAACAAACTCTTTTACTGCTACAGCCCCATATCCACGGTAAAGAGTGAAAACCGGATGAGCCAGATAGAGGATATTACCATTAATAGTACCCGCTTCATAGGTTTTTCCTTCAGGATTCTGCGGGGTGTGCTGATGAGAACAGAAGTGGCGGAAATTGCGGTTAAAATAGGAAGGCAGTACTTTTCCCAGACTGATTGCTCCTTGAGAAAGCGATTCCAGCTTTACTGCCGGCTGATACATAACCATAGGCGAGTTAATAAAATCCGGTGCTGTCTCTTTAGCCGGTTGAAGATAATCAGGAGAATACTCATGTATTCCTTTACATTTTGCCCCAATATCGAATAAAAACTCCTCTTTCTCCTCGTCAAGACCGCTCTTTCCCGTCAGCATCAATTTTCCGCCTGCAGAAAGATAATCATCCAGCTTTTCCTTAAGCTTTCTGTTTACGATAACTTCATCGGGAAGAATAATTAATTTATATTTTGAGAAATCAGCCTTCGTATCAATTACATCGAAGAGAAGATGACCCTCTAAAAGAATCCTGCCTGCACCGGTATCGGCATAACTTTCTCTCGATTCAGTGGGGTTTGTCGATACAACTGAAAGGATAGCCATATCGGATACAGCTTCTACATTATCACACCAGGGTTCTTTTTCCTCTACTTCCTTATATGCCTGCCCAATAATAGCATAGGTGCTTTTATCCAGCCCGCCCCGTGGATGAAGCTGGTCGCCGACCGAACATTTTGAACCGAAAGCCAGCATGGCAGCACATTCGTAACGGAGGGCGTTAGGATGCTTATATCCCCCGAATTCACCCCAGGTAGTATGAAATTTGCCGGTCATCCCCAGGAAATCCAGATCCAGCCCTTTTACATATTTAGCGGACAGGGGAAAGTGATCGTATCCCCAGCCTCCTGTCGGCAGGGATTCCAGTTCCAGATGACTAAAATACTGAAGGAGATCCCGTTTCCCCACCGAAATATGTCCCGAGTTATGGAAGATCGGCATAGCGGTATCGTTACTTTTCGCGGCATTGGTAGTTCGCCGGTAATATTCAAGCAGTACTTTTTTGCTCCATGTTATTCTGTCGGCCTCTATTCCAGCGTCAAGACCCGCTTCTTCCATCCCTTCCAAACACCACTTGCAGCAGCACTGATCCTGATGAATAATGTCGAGAAAAATACCATCACAATCAGGGAAAAGGGTAACCACCTCTTCTATCTGCCGGCAAAGCAGGTTGAGATAGGGGGTGTTGAAGCACATGCTGTGAAAACCCGGATCAATAATACGCTGTGTCCATCCGCAATAGCTGCCGTCAGCCCCGATTTCTCTCCATTCAGGGTGGTTATGGGAAGCCCAATTATTGACTCCCGCCGTCAGGTAAATCGGTACGTTCACATCGATCTCTTTACAGGCATCAAACTGGGATCTGAGAAGGTCAAATTCCAGGTTCGGGTGCATATCCCCTACATTTGTATGGTAATATGACCACCCATGGTGACCGGTAGCGAAGCAGGTGATTGAGTTCACATGCCCATTCCGTAAAGTTTCCTGCCATGCAGCTTTATCAAAATTTTGCCCAATACCCGGTATTTTTGGGGAAGTATGAAAATCAAGGTGTATTTGTCGAAATCTGAGATGGTGTCCCATATGTTTTCTCCTTATGGTTATTATCATTTTATCATACTACCGATTCACCAAAAAGCTATGTCATGATAGAATAATTTTATGTCAAATTCTCACATCAGCTATTATCAACCCGACTTGCAGGTTCTCTACTGTTCATTGGAAAAGGTGGAATCCTGGCACCACAGCAATCTGTCAGCTCCTTATTGGAGGGTCTATCATAATAGAGCGGGAGAGAGTCAAATCGTTATCCGGAAAGAAGAGTATGAAAAAAGGATTGAGCTGACCCGGGACAGAATTGTCGTAATTCCCCCGAATACTGCTTTCAGGTCTGATCACATTGATTCCTTTTATCATTTTTATCTTCACTTTATTGCCCGTCCCCCTTTTTACGGCACTAGTGAACGCGGACAAGCCGAACCGCTGAGATTTAGCGGTATATGCCAAAAAGGAGAATAAATATGCCAAAAAAAGGCTTTATCCCAAATAAATTGAAGCCATGGATAGAAGCAAGGAAGAAATTTCACTTGACTCATGCACAAGTACAAATGGCCCGTGAATTGGGAATGAATCCTAATAAATTTGGAAGTCTGGCTAATCACAAACAGGAACAGTGGAAATTGCCTTTACCCGAATATATCGAGAATTTGTATCAGAAACGCTTTAATAAACAGCAACCCGATGATATCAGGTCTGTAGAGGTTAGAGATGCTGAAAAAAGAAAAAGAAAACTGCAAAGTAAAGACAATAATTAATTTTGAAAGAGCCTACAATATAAGGCGATTATCATTTAATGATATAAAGAACAAAAGAAAGCCTCTGGAACAAACAGAAATACCGCCGATCGGGACGCGTCTGACCGATGACGGAACGTTGTTCCTTGATTTTGGTAAAGACGCCTACGGCACATTGCTAGTTCCGAAAGTGAACAACCCTCAGCAAAGCACGATAGTTGTACATCTTGGCGAGAAGTTGACTCCTAATAACCGACTTGATAGGAATCCCCCTGGATCCGTTCGCTATATCCGTATTGAGCAGGAACTTGACAAAAGCCGGAATACCACTCGTATCATCATTCCCTCTGACAAGCGGAATACAGGATTGGCAGCAATCAAAATGCCGAGGCATATCAGAGAAGTTTATCCGTTCCGCTATGCAGAAATCGAAAGAGCGACAGGAATTGATCCTTCAGTTGTCCGCAGGATATGTGTTCACTATCCATTTGCTGATAACGCGTCCTCATTCGACTCGTCTGATACAGTACTGAATGCGGTGTGGGATCTGTGCAAGTACAGCATCAAGGCTACCACGTTCTGCGGTGTCTATGTGGACGGTGACCGCGAGCGTATCCCCTATGAGGGAGATGCTCACATTAACCAGCTTGGGCACTACTGCGTTGATCATGAGTATGCCCTTGCCCGTTATACTCATGAGTATCTGATTCAACATCCAACATGGCCAACGGAGTGGAACCTTCATTCAGTAATAATGGCCTGGGCGGATTACATGTATACTGGAGAAACGATATCACTTGAGGCATTCTATAACGATCTATGTGTTAAAACACTGATTGATCTTGCCCGTGATGACGGGATGATCAGTACGGAGTCCGGGCTGTGTACGAAAGAGTTTGAAAAACGGCTGCACCTTCACCATTCCCGCTACATTTTTAATCATGGCCTTAAGGATCTCGTCGACTGGCCGCCGGGATCCTTTACGGAAGGCGGTCAAGGTGAGCGCGACGGCCATGAAATGTTGCCCGTCAATACAGTTGTGAACGCATTTCATTATCGGGCGTTGGTATTGATGTCGCGAATCGCGCTGGTCCTGGGACATGCTGACGATCACTCGCGTTTTGTGAATCAGGCGACATTGGTCAATGCTACAATCAATCGTTTATTATTTGATCATGATCGAGGTGTATATATTGACGGAGAGGGATCACATCACGCCTCTCTCCATAGTAACATGTTCATGCTTGTCTTTGATCTGGTGCCGGAAGACCGCAGACAAGCGGTTGTTTCTTTTGTTAAATCGCGCGGTATGGCCTGCAGCATGTATGGAGCCCAGTTCCTGCTGGAAGCTTTGTACCGGAATGGGGAAGACCTGTACGCGCTTGAGTTGATGACCGCTCAACATGATCGCAGTTGGTGGAACATGATACAGGTGGGTTCTACAATAACGATGGAGGCCTGGGATCTGAAGTATAAGAACAATTTATGTTGGAATCATGCTTGGGGGGCTGTACCTGCTAATATTATTCCCCGCTTTCTGTTGGGCATCCGCCCCATTGAACCCGGTTTCGGTAAGGTTCTTATCCAGCCGCAGCCAGGTTCGCTCAGGCAGGTCTCAGGTACCATTCCCACTATTCGCGGACCCATTAAGATTTCTTTAGAGAACGACCATATGCATCCCTTTGAGTTGAGGATAGACATCCCTGTCAATATGACTGCAAAAGTGGGATTGCCGCAACGCGATAAGCAATCAACAACTCTTATTGTTGACGGAAGGAAAGTGGAAGGAAGGCTTGAAAACGAATATCTGTTTTTGGACAGTATCGGCCATGGAACCCGCGTATTGATTTGTAAATGAATTGCAGCAATTACGAAAACGATGCGGCAGATAGTTATGGTATAATGGAGTTTAGGTATGATTAAATCTGGAAAGAAATTTTTGAAAAAA
>JAGLNY010000026.1 GCA_023139255.1 Spirochaetales bacterium | reverse complement strand
GGTTTTGGCGACAGAAGAAAAGCTATGCTTGAGGATATTGCTGTGCTTACCGGTGGACAGGTTATTTCAGAAGATATTGGCCTTAAACTTGAAAACACTGAACTTTCCCAGCTCGGTCGTGCCAAGTCCATAAAAATTGAAAAAGAAAATACCACGATTATTAATGGTGCAGGAAAAGCTTCAGATCTTAAAGACAGAATTTCTCAGATTAAAGTACAGATTCAGGATACTACTTCTGATTATGACAAGGAAAAACTGCAGGAACGTCTGGCTAAGTTGGCTGGTGGAGTAGCGGTAATTAATGTTGGTGCTGCTACCGAAGTTGAACTGAAAGAGAAAAAACATAGAGTTGAAGATGCACTATCCGCAACCCGGGCAGCAATTGATGAAGGTGTTATTCCCGGTGGCGGTGTTACAATGATCCAGGCCGCAAAAGCTCTTGAAACTAAGAAAGACTCAGGTCTTACCGATGAAGAAGAAGTTGGGTACAAGATCGTTCGCCGTGCTCTTGAGGAGCCTATCAGGCAGATAGCGGAAAATGCTGGTCTTGACGGTTCAATTATTGCTGACAGAGCAAAACATGAGAAACCAGGTATTGGTTTTGATGCTAATGCGATGGCATGGGTAAATATGATTGAAGCAGGGATTATTGACCCCGCAAAGGTTACACGGAGTGCACTCCAGAATGCTGCATCAATTGCAAGCCTGCTGCTTACAACAGAGTGTTCTGTAACTGACCTCCCTGAGAAAGAAGCACCAATGATGCCGGGCGGCGGTGGAGCTCCAGGCATGGGCGGCATGGGCGGAATGGGCGGCATGATGTAAATAAATAAATCCACAGGATTTATTTATTTACTCAAAAGAACTCATCTTGAAGCTTGCGCAGCAAGATGAGAGATTTGTTCCGTTCCACAAAAAGATAATAATATGTATACTTATCCCGGGCAAACTGTCCGGGATTTTGTTTTTGGAGGCAATATGAAAAGAGAAGATTTTATTTTTTGTATTGGGTATCAGGGTGATGCAGCTGTTGTTGATGGGCAGGCTAAAAAAGAATATAGCAGCTTAAACACAAACGAACTTGCTGAAAAAGGTTTTTTTCGTGCTGCTTTCTGTTCTGCTGTCTATAGTGGAAATGATGAAGAGATACAGATTGTATTAAATGCATACAATAAATCCGCAGGTACAAGTTTGAAAAAAGCGGATGAGATGAAACGATTGTTGGGTGTATTTGAAGTAGAAGATGATATTAATAAAATTATTATTGTATAAAATGAGCTGCACGAACAGTTACATCTATAAAATCTCATAATACCTTTCAAACAATATAGAATATTGACAGTTAATCCTTGACTATGAACAGTCTAACATGATATTTTTTCTCGATACTATCTATTAAAATTAGCGAGGTTACCATAACTATGACAACATTATTTTCTTCAATACCATTTATTCTTGCAGCACCGGATGGCGGTTCAGCAAGTTCCGGCGGATCTATGGTAACTACCTTTATAACTTTCGGGCTGATCATTGTCGTTTTTTATTTTCTTATTATACGTCCTCAACGGAAGCGTGATAAAGATAATAAAGCAATGATTAGTGCGGTGCAAAAAGGTGACAAGGTGGTTACAATTGGTGGAATACGTGGTACTATTACATCAGTAAAAGATACTGTTATTGTACTTAAAGTTGATGACAATACAAAACTTGAACTTAATAAAAGTGCAGTATCTTCTATTATTGAGAAAAAAGGCGAGGGCAAGAAAGTTAAAAAGGTCTCAGCACCAGCAAAGAAGTCTACCAAGACAAAAGCCGCAAAAGCAGCAGAAACAGAAACAACAAACGAAACAGAAAACGAAGATGAGTAGAGTAAAACATGAAACTTTTAAAGTTTCATGTTTTACTAAAATCTCTATCTTGATTGGAGTAGCAAAATGAGTAAACGTGGACGTTTGATCGTCGTACTCCTTGTGCTGGCTGTATGCGGGTATTTCCTTTATCCGACAATTTCCTGGTATTCATTTGTACCACAGGAGACTAAAGAGCTGGCTACAGGGTCAAAAGAACAGATTAAAGAGTATGCCCGCGGGCGGGCTGCACAGGATTTGCGTGAATTAAAAGAATTGGTTGGGAATAATCCTGAAGAACAGCTTCCTTCAGATTTTTCTTATCTGAAAGGACTCGCTAAAGAGAATTATAAAGCGGCGGATCGTGACATCCCTAATTCCTGGACTATTGCGAATGTTATGAACGGGTTTGCAAATGAACAAAAATTCTTTGAAGCCCTTGAGCAGTACTATCGTTCAGATTTACTTGACATGAAAGAATTTAGAGGAAAAGCCCTGCAGCTTGGTTTGGATTTGAGCGGTGGTATGAGTATATTACTTGAGGCTGATATTGCAGGCTATGAGGAAAAACTTGGCCGGTCCGTTTCAGATGCTGAAGTTGCGGCAGCCGTACAACAGGATCTGGAAATTCTTAATAACAGAATAGACCAGTTTGGTTTGACCGAACCTGAACTGAGGCTCCAGGGAACAAGTCAGATACTTGTTGAGATTCCGGGCGCCGCAGACCCGGAAAGAGTTAATTCTTTTCTGAAAGGTAAGGGAAGCCTGGCGTTTCATATAGTTGATGATGAATTAACTGATCAGGTAAACCTATTCTACATGGATAATCCTTCAGAAAAATATAATAATGACGGAAGCCTCCGTCAGCCCGACTTTTTACCTCCCGGTCGGATAGTAGTCGGGAGATATGAAGCTGATACTTATGGGATAGATGAGGAAATTGGTGCAAGTGTTCTCTTTGAAGAGGTAGGGCTTGACGGTATTCACATCCTTGAGGCATTAACAGGCACTGATCCGATTACCGGTAGACCAACAGTTAATTTCCAGCTTGATACAACAGGCGGTGAGATTTTTTATAAACTGACATCAACAAATGTCAACAAAAAGCTTGCTGTAGTTATGGATGAGAAAATCAAAGCGCAGGCAACAATTTCTGAAGCTATCAGAAATTCGGTAAGGATGAGCGGTTTTTCTGCTGACCAGGCATCAGACCTGGCAATTGTCTTAAAAACAGCCGCACTGCCGATATCCCTTGATGTAGCAAACCAGCAGGCTATTGGAGCCTCTTTGGGTGAAGATTCAGTACGACAGGGAATCAATGCTATAGCTGTGGGGTTTGCACTGGTAATACTGTTTATGATTTTATATTACCGGAGAGCAGGACTTATCGCGGATGGTGCACTTATTCTTAACCTGGTAATAATTATATCTGTACTTTCTGCTTTCAACCTCACACTCACGCTGACGAGTATTGCAGGAATCATTCTGACAGTAGGTATGGCAGTGGATGCAAACGTAATTATTTTTGAGAGGATTAAAGAAGAGTACCGTCTGGGAAAATCAGCTGAAGCATCTGTAAAGGCAGGTTTCAAGAAAGCTTTCTGGACAATTATGGATGCAAATATTACCACCTTTATAGCCGCATTGGTTCTTGCCCAGTTGGGTACAGGAGGGGTGAAAGGATTTGCTAATACATTAGCTGCAGGTATTGTAACATCAATGTTTACAGCACTGTTTGTTTCCAGGCTGGTTTTTGATTTCTTGGTCCAAAAAGTAAAAATCGAAAAACTCCGGATCAGCTGGAGGATCAAATGAAAAAAAACACTATTATAAAATTTACAAAATATAGATTTCTGTTCTTTTTATTGTCTCTATTAATTATAGCAGGCGGTATTGTCGGGATAGTTACCAATGATGGATTAAATCTGGGAATTGATTTTGAGGCAGGACTCAGCCAGCGTATACAAATTGCTGATCAGGCAATGTCAGTTTCCTATGGTGGATCAGATGATGTAACCCTGAATGTAGTGAATGGAAATCTCATTATTGAGATTCGGAATGAGGAAGGTGTTGAACGAACAACACTCCCCCCGGAAGAGTATGCAACTTTTAATGATTTAGCATCAGCACTCCGTGAATTTGATGATGTAATTGTCTCGGTAACCAGGGGAAATGCTTCAAGCAGTAGTATTGCAACAGGACTCGGGCTTCCGTATGCGCTATCAGAGATTCCCACTGTTATTAATGTAGCGAACAGCAACACTGAAAGTTACATTACCATTAACGAGGTTCGAGAAGCGCTCAATTCGTTAAGCACATCTTTGCAGGTCCAGATTGTAGGTGATGACTACCTGCAGGAATTTCAAGTGCGGGTGGAAACCGAGTCTGAGGGTGTGAAAGAAGAGCTAGAAGCACAAATTTTCAATCTTGTGGAGAGTGCTTTTGGTGTTGATAATGTTATTGTTAAACAGTCAGATTATGTAGGCCCTAAATTTTCAAATCTTCTGACCTATCGGTCTATAATCATGGTGGCGGTTGCACTTGCTCTAATAATGGCCTACATCTGGATTAGATTCCAGTTTGCCTCCGCGCTCTCCGCGATTGCGGCTCTGGCGCACGATATCCTGATTATGCTTGGATTTATTGCCGTTTTCAAACTTGAGGTTTCCACAACCACTATAGCGGCTCTTTTAACAATTATCGGATACTCACTGAATGATACGATTGTTGTTTTTGACCGAATTCGGGAAAATACCAAACTGCTAAAGGGTCAAACATTCGAGAGGGTAGTCAACACAAGTATTACACAATCTCTCAGCAGAACACTAATAACTTCCTTAACAACCCTACTTGCTGTTCTTCCTCTTTTTATCTTTGCAAAAGGGTCTATACAACTTTTTGC
>JAGLNY010000259.1 GCA_023139255.1 Spirochaetales bacterium | reverse complement strand
AATACGCTGCTTGTTTCTTAAGCGGCTCAGGCAGCAACCTTAATCAACTGCCTCTTTTATATTCGCAGCTAAAGGGTCTCTATAATGGAAGGAATCTTAATACCAATAAACTCTTGTATACCTGTCGTGATACCAAGGTGGAACCCTGTGTGTCGGGGCAGGTTGGCGAGTTTAAAAATCAGTTGATTAATCTTCTTAAAAGCGGAAGCAGGAACGGTCTTTCCTCATTGCTAAAAGAATACTCAATTGTCGGCAGGGATATCTCTTTTAAGGAAGGAGCTGAACTGCTGTCAATCATTCAGGGCGTATTACGGGAATACATTATAGATAAAGTAATTTTTGTTGCCTTGCCGACGCTGGAAGAGTCATCCCTGCTGCAGAAGAACCCGTACTTCACGGTTGACCTGCATGGATCAGAATACGAGCTGCACAAGCTTCTTTACCGGGTTCAGGCTGAACTTGAGTCCCTGCATAACTCTGAAGAGGACAGGATTATCAGGTATATCAAAGAGAATTTCAGTAATTTTATCACCCTGGATGGAGTGGCCGATCACTTTAACATGAGCCGCAGCTATCTTTCGCACTATATTAAAGCGAAACTCGGGATGACTTTTACCGAGTATATGAATAAGCTTCGTCTTGAAAGGGCGAAAAAAGATTTAGTAGTATCGGAAAAACATATTTCAGAGATAGCCACCATGTTGGCATTTCAGACTACGAGCAGTTTTATCAGGTTTTTTAAAAAAAATGAGGGATGTTCTCCCGGTCAATATCGAAAGCGAATGACCCGGTAGAAAAGCACAATCGGACAATTATCCCATCACATAAGCTAACAATCTGACGACCTGGACACTTTTCATTATCAATTGACTATTTACAAATCAAAGTTATTCCTCCTATCATAAAACTATCACAAAACAAGTGAAAACACTGAGAACGATTTGGGGAACTGACTAGTGAGAAAAAAGGTTAAATTAAAAGAGACAAAAATAAAAACGACCTGGCGTAAAGATTTTAAAAGGAATAAAAGTATTTATCTGATGATTGCTCCCGTATTACTCGGGTTTATTATTTTTAAGTATTTACCTCTTTACGGGATTGTTATTGCTTTCAAAAATTACGACATTATCATGGGTTTCTGGGATAGCCCCTGGGTTGGGCTTAAGTATTTCAGGAGTTTCTTAACGGATCCTTATGCCTTCAGGGTGGTCAAGAACACCCTTATTATCGGTGTGTATTCAGTCCTGCTCTTTTGGCCGTCGATCCTGTTGGCCTTGCTGCTCAATGAACTCAGGAGTAAACGGTTAAAAAAGACCATTCAATCCATAAGTTATCTGCCCCACTTTATCTCCACTGTAGTTATTGTCGGGATGCTTATGGAACTACTCAATCCGACCGGAGTGGTAAATAACCTTATAGTTGCTCTTGGGGGAAACCGGATAGCTTTTTTCAATAAGCCTGATTACTTCAGGACAATCTATCTGGTAAGCGGGGTGTGGCAGGGGGTAGGGTTCTCCTCAATCCTTTACCTTGCCGCTCTTTCAGGGATAGATCCGCAGCTGTATGAAGCAGCGGAAATAGACGGAGCAAGCCGTTTTGGACGGGTAATCCATGTAAGCCTGCCGGGGATAACGCCGCTTATCACAATTCTTCTCATTCTGTCTGTGGCGAATATTTTAAGTCACGCGGGTTTTGAGAAAGTGCTTCTTATGCAGAACCCCGCAATCTACAAGACCGCGGATGTAATATCGACCTATGTATACAGGCGGGGTATCATAAATCGTAATTTCAGCTACGCTACCACCGTCGGTCTTCTCAATTCAGTGGTAGCGTTTGTGCTTCTCTACTCTTCTAACAAATTTTCGCGCCGGATGGGAGAAACTTCACTATGGTAAAAAATACTGCACTCTTACGGAAAAGGAGTATCCGGGAAGGCAGGGGCTCCAGGATTTTTGATGTCCTGAACATAGGGTTTCTTATTCTATTTACCCTGTCGATACTCTACCCTTTTTTATATATGTTTTCTGTCTCAATTAGCGACCCGGAACTGGTCGCTATGAATAAAGTGGTACTATGGCCGATGGGCAAGCTGACTGTTGAGGCGTATATAGATGTAGTACAATCCAGCACACTTCTTAGTTCGTATCGCAACAGTATTGTTTACGCGTTTACCGGTACGCTCCTTTCTGTATCTGTTGCATGCCTGGGCGGTTATGCATTGACCAAGAAGTTTAAGCTGCGGACATTTTGTACTTTAATGCTTCTGGCTACCATGTTCATCCAGCCGGGTCTTATCCCGAATTATATCAATATCAAGAATTTAAGACTTTTAAATACTATGTGGGCTTTCGTACTGCCTGCGTCTCTCTCAATGTGGTTTATTATCCTGGCACGGACAAATTTCCTGCAGATTCCAGCGAGTCTTTTCGAGACTGCTTATCTGGACGGTGCAAATGACTGGTATGTCCTTT
>JAGLNY010000258.1 GCA_023139255.1 Spirochaetales bacterium | reverse complement strand
TTATTGAATTTTATAAGTACTTGTTCCCCTAATAGTTTTAATTCTTCAATTTCTACTGATTTCTCATCTGTATTTTTTCTCAACACTACTTCCTTAATCTTTGTTAAATGAGTATGTGTATCAGAAAATATATGTACTTTTACAAATCCTTTTAAACCATGCGAAGTGCGAATTACACCCGTAGCTAAATACTGCATTAATCCAGTATTTCGAGAACGGCACGTTTACCGGTTTTTGTTGCTGAAGCACTTAATATTGTTCTAACAGCTTTAGCTATCCGGCCGTGCTTTCCAATAACCTTACCAATATCATCCTGTGCTACGCGAAGTTCAAGAATAGTTGATTTCTCACCTTCAATCATGTTCACAACAACCGCATCGGGATCGTCTACAAGTGATTTTGCTATATATTCAACGAGATCTTTTTCCATTGATTCCCCCCATCTATTCAGGTTTTGTTCTTTCAAGTGTTATACTGTTTTTGTTTAGCACCCGTTTAACAGTAGCAGTAGGCTGAGCGCCTTTTCTGATCCAATCTTTAATTTTTTCAGTTTCAAGTCTAACCTGACTACCAACTGATTCCACTGGATGATACAGACCCACCTCGTCAAGCGTCCTGCCATCTCTTGGCGCTCGCGAATCCACAACTACGATTCTATAATATGGTCTTTTTTTTGTTCCAAACCTCTTCAGTCTGATTTTTACACTCACCTGTACCTCCTGTACATTCCCACTTACATACCCATTTGTTTGAGCATGGATTCCTGGTATTTCTTATTTTTTGCGAATTTTTTCATTGTCATTCGCATTTTTTCAAATTTTTTCAACAACCTATTTACATCATATACTGATGTCCCGCTCCCCTTTGCAACTCTTTTCCTTCGGGAAGGACCTATTATTCTAAAATTACCTCTTTCACTATAAGTCATTGATTGGATAATTGCCTGCTCCCGTCCTAATTCTTTCTGATTAATATCATCTTCAGAAATAGCTCCTTTTGCACCGGGGATCATTTCCATAATGCTTTCCAGAGGTCCCATTTTATTCATTCTCTGGATTTGTTCAAGATAATCCTGAAGATCAAAAGTTGCAGATGACATTTTTTTCTGCATTTTTTCAGCTTCATGGATATCCATTGCTTCTTGAGCTTTTTCAACCAGAGAGACGACATCCCCCATCCCAAGAATTCTACTGGCAATTCTTTCAGGATAAAATGGATCAAGATCAGAAATCTTTTCTCCAACACCAATATATTTAATAGGTTTACCAACAACACTCATGATTGAGAGTGCAGCTCCACCCCTGGTATCAGAATCAAACTTACTGAGAATTACACCGCTTATCCCAACCCTATCCTCAAACTCTTTTGCAATCGAAACAGCACTCTGACCGGTCATTGCATCTGCAACAAATAATGTTTCATCAGGATTTGCTATTTTATTAATCCCGGATATCTCATTCATCATTACTTCATCCAAATGCATTCGGCCAGATGTATCAATGATAACTGTGTTATAAAGATTTTTCTTTGCAAATTTCAGGGCATTTTGTACAACTATCTTTGGATCCTTTATCCCCTGTTCTGCATAAACGGGAATATCTATCTGTTCACCAAGTATTTCAAGTTGTTTAATTGCAGCAGGTCTGATTAAGTCTGCAGCGACAAGCAAAGGCTTTCTATTCTCTTTCTTAAGCACTGAGGCAAGTTTTGCTGCTGTTGTGGTTTTACCTGAGCCCTGAAGTCCCATCATCAGTATAACAGAAACAGTATCGGGCCCTTTCAAAATTAATTTTGACCGACCATCTCCCAGAAGCTGTACCATCCGATCATAGACAATCTTTATGAACTGTTGACCTGGATTAACAGATTTAAGTACGTTTTCACCTTTTGCGTCTTCTAAGGTTCTGTTTACAAATCTACGTACAACACGTAAATTAACATCGGCCTCGAGTAAAGCTATCTTAATTTCATCAATCACTTCCTGAACATTTTTTTCAGATATTCTACTTTTCCCGGAAACTTGTCGAATTATATCTGTAAATTTATTAGAAATGCTGTCAAACATAATGATCCTTCATAAGGCTATTATAAAAATTGCCTCAGTATGCAGCTTAAATCTTTATCCAACATACAATTTGCAAAAGCAGTAATTTACTTCCAATGTATACCTAGTGAATACATACTTATCTGCCGTAAAGAGTTATACCGTGAAATCCCGCTGATTGTCAACCTATACCGGTAAGTGATTCCTCATTTTCAATATCCTGTATCCTATAACTTATGGCTTTTGATACACCGGCTTCTTCCATTGTAACGCCCAATAATGTTTTTGATCCAAGCACTGTTTTTTTATTATGCGTTATTATGATAAATTGTGAATTTTCGCTGAATTCCTGCAGCACGTCAAGAAAGTGATCTATATTCGCATCATCCAGGGCGGCATCAATTTCATCTAATATGCAGAACGGTGATGGTTTCACCATATATGTGGCAAAAAGCAGCGCCACAGCGGTTAAAGAACGCTCGCCTCCAGACAACAGTGATATTTTTTCTAATTTCTTTCCTGGGGGTTGTGCAAGAATATCTATTCCCGTGTGGAGCATGTCATCCGGATCAATAAGCTTAAGTTCTGCCCTGCCCCCCCCAAAAAGTCTTCTAAACATTATATGAAAATTAGCTTTTAATTTTGCATAACATGCTGCAAATAATTCCTCAGATTTTGCGGCAATTTCATCTGTTATCTGTTTTAGATCACTTTTTGCATTTTCCAGATCATTTATCTGACGTGTAAGAAATTCGTAACGTTCCTTCACTTCCAGGAACTCTTCCGCAGCCAAATGATTAATATATCCAAGGTTTTGCATATCCTGTTTATACATTTTCAACTTTTGGCGTAGTTGTTGAATGTCATCCCGCTCTTCAAACATTTTAGAGTCAAATTCATTCAGGCTTCTAGAGTATGTATCCTCAAAATTTTCGTATATAAAAGAAGTTTCATGCTCTAATGTAATCTGTTCAGCTTTTAGTCTCTCCAATCTGTTTGTCAATGAAGACAGTTGACTAAATCTTGAGTTAACTGATTCTCTTCTTGAATGTACACTTTTATTCCTTATCTCAATCTCTTTTACAATTGCATGAAGGTCCTGATGTAGTTGTTTTTCCTCTTCTAAAACTGCATGCAGCTCATCCTCGGTCTTCTTAATTCTTTCTTTTGTTTCTACAATTCTTTCCAGTGAGACATCTATATCTTTTCTGCTATCCTCAAACAGCAGTTCCTGTTCCTGGATTGATCTTTTAAGATTTGAAATGAGAGATTGCAGGCTATCAGCTCTGCCCTTCATATCAGTTTGGGAAATTTTTAATTTTTCAAGAGTCTGGCGATACTGGGTTAGTTTCTGATTGAGATTCCTGTTCTCTTCACGTAAATCCCGTATTTCATTGTTGTATGTCTTTACTGTCTCAAGTGATCCGTTTAATGCAATATCATTTTTCCGCTTTCGTGTGATGACACCTTCAGGTGATAGGAACTCATCAAGAAATGATGGTGTCATTTCAATATAGGAAAGTATGAATTTGTTAAGAATCTGAACTTCTTCAACAGTAGACTCTATTGATACAAGAAGTTCTCTAAGGTATTTCTCAACACTCTCCCTATTGCCGGAAATTGTTTTCATAAAATCTCTTGTAATACGGGATTTACCGGATAGCCGCATAATGAGATTTTTTATGTGATTTTTTATTTCTTGCTCAATATCCTGCCTTTCTTTATAGGAGTATCCTGATTCCTTAAGTTTTTTATCCAGTTCAACTACAATTGCATCTGTAAGGAGCCGCAGCTCCTCACGGTATTTAGTCTGGTTTTTCTCTTCTCGTGCTATTAACTG
The DNA here is from genome assembly GCA_023139255.1 of Spirochaetales bacterium. GTDB lineage: Bacteria > Spirochaetota > Spirochaetia > JABMQR01 > JABMQR01 > JABMQR01. The sequence continues at coordinate 529 of JAGLNY010000258.1, read as the reverse complement.
CTCATTATTCTGGATGGTCTCCTCATTTAAGACTATTCTCTCTTCCGCAGTTAAAACATTTGTTTCAAATGTTTTAATTTCATGATTGATGCCTTCTATTTCATCAAAAAGCTCCTCTTTTACCTTCTCTTTGTAAATTATATCATTCTCATCACGCTCAATATGATTTCTTAGATTATTACCCCTATCCTTTGCCTCCTTAACTGATTTCTCAAAATCATTAACTCTGTCTGTAAGAAGCGATATTTGGTTTTCTTTATTATTCTTTAGTTCATCCAATCTATGAATTCTTGTCTGCATCTCAATACGCTCTCGAGACATTGCATTTACTTCATCAAGATTATCCTCAAGTTCCAAATTGGTTTTATCAATATATTCTTTTATTTCGGCATGGTTCTGTTCAACTCCGACCAAATCTTCTTTTTTTCCATTAGATCTCTGTATTAATTCCTTAATTCGTGAAAGCTGAACCTCTACATCTATTCTAAATATCGATTCCTGTAATTCTTTTGATTGTTTTGCCTTCTCG
>JAGLNY010000257.1 GCA_023139255.1 Spirochaetales bacterium | reverse complement strand
AAAACACCCTATCAGGCTATTGATGATGCTAAAAAGATGGGACTGGACGGTATCGAATTAACTTTCGGCGACTGTCTTAAAGAAGATATTACTGAAGAAGAGTGCAGGAATATTGCAGAATACGCAGAGGAAAATGGAATTGGGCTTAAAACTCTTGCGTCCGGGTTTTACTGGGGCTGTTCTTTAGGATCCGCTGATGCAGCAGAGCGGGACAAAGCGATCAACTTCACCGTAAAATACATACAGGCTGCTTCCAGGTTGAAAGTTGATAAGATACTTGTGGTTCCGGGTGCTGTCGATGTCGCGTGGGATGCATCAAGACCGGTGACTTCCTATAAAGAAGTCTGGGACAATGCAGCAGATTCAATAAAGAAGCTGGTAGATGTCGCCGCGGAATATAAAGTAACTATTTGCCTGGAAAATGTGTGGAATAAATTTCTTCTGTCCCCGATAGAATTCAAGCATTTCCTTGATCAGTTTGATTCCGAATATCTGGGGATCTATTTTGATGTGGGTAATGCAGCTTTGAACGGATATCCTGAACACTGGATAGAGATACTGAAAGATCGCATAAAGGCGATCCATTTTAAGAACTTCACCAGGGATGACTGCGGCGGGACAATACATGGATTTGGGGATGATCTTTTGGTTGGTGATGTTAATTTTAGTAATATCCTGAGAGAACTTAAAAAGATAGGGTATTCAGGATCGATTACCGCGGAGATGATACCTTTTTCCCGGCTGCCGGATATGGTTCTTCCTGATATGCAGCTGGCTGAAAAAACCGCGAAGGATTTGATAGAGATCTTGAAATAACTGTGGTGATATGGATAGCAAAACGAATTTAGCAATTATCGGATATGGGTATATGGGAGAGATATATAAGAAAGCTTGTCTCGAACTGTATAACCGGGAAAAAATTGAGACATACTATAAGCATAATCTGCCGGAAATTCTGAAAGGCTTTAAACTTGCAGCAATTGTAGATACACAATTTACTGATTCTCATTACAATGCGGAGGAAGGAATCTGGTACTGCAATTCAATTGAGGCGATGCTTGAAAACGACGATCTTGAAATTAACGCTGCAGTAATTGCTACTCCCATAAAGACACATTTGGTAATAGCAAAGAAGCTGATTATGCATAATATATCTCTACTTATAGAGAAACCTGTCTGTGAAACAGCAAAAGAAGTTAAAGAGCTGATTGCAGCTTCAAAAAGACATCAAGTAAGGATTATGCCTGGACATGTGGAACGGTACAATCCCGTAACCCTCGATATTATCGAAGCCGTAAAATACCGGATGTACGGAAAGGTAGTTAGTTATAGTTTTCTCAGGACGAGTCCAAAACCGGAGCGGGTTGACGATGATCTGATTGTTGATAAACTTATCCATGACCTTGATCTTGTGCAGGGTGTTTTCGGCAGCTACAGGATTTTAGATATTACAGTAGAGAGAGCAGCGGGTGAAATCATGGAATGTACTATTTGCACTGCCCATAAAAAAGGGTATCAGGGGAAAATAGTTTCATCCTGGTTATCAGAAGAAAAGAAACGGGACATAACAGTTACATTTGAATATGGTATTATGAAAGGAGACCTGATTGAAAAGAGGATAGATGTTGATAGATATAGGGAGTTGTCGAAGCAGATTTCAGGATATAAAAACAATCAGATCAAGGATCAGCTGGTCGATTTCATAGCGTATACACATAAGGTGATTAAAACGCTTGTTACTATGCAGGATGCCCTGAAATCAGCATATATAATCGATGAAATAATAAGGAGGGTACAGTATGAAATTTAAGACAGGGATTTTACTGGACAACCTTCAGGTCCCCTTCGAAGCTGCCCTGAAAATAGCTTCGGATTCCGGTGCTGATGGTATTCAGTTCTATGCTGCATCTCATCATATGGCATCTCTGGAACTGGATTATAAAGCAGCAAAATACTTAAAAAGAAAAGTTGAAAGTTATAATCTCGAAATCTCAGCTTTATGCGGTGATCTTGGAGGACATGGGTTTGAGATAAGAGATGAAAACCCTGAAAAAATAGAGAAAACCAGAGATATTATTGATTTTGCCGGAGAGTTGGGAGTCAGGATTATCACCTCGCACATCGGGGTTATCTCTGAGACTCCTTGTGCAAGGAATTCAATAATGCAGGAAGCCCTGCAGGAGATTTGCAGATATGCGGAAAAAGCAGGAGCCTATATTGCAATAGAAACCGGGCCGGAAAAATCTGAGGTTTTGAAAAAATTTGTTGAAGAGACAGGAGAAAGGAATTTAAAAGTTAATTTTGACCCGGCAAACCTGGTTATGGTGCAGGGAGAGAATCCCACTGAAGCTGTGTTTAATCTTAAAGATTATATTGTCCACACTCATGCCAAAGACGGAAGGATGTTGACCCAATGTGATCCTGTATCAATGTATAATGCCTTTGCAGAGGGCAATCCTGAAAATATACCTATTGATGATTATTTTGTTGAGCTCTCTCTTGGTTCCGGGGATGTTAACTTCCCTGAATATCTAAAAGGTTTAGAGACTATTGGATATTCCGGCTATCTAACTATTGAACGGGAAGCGGAAGCCGGCACTGATAGGATTAAGGAAATTACCGGGGGAATAGAATTTCTGAAAGGAGTAATGGGATGAGAAAGAGAGTATTGGCCATGCATTGCCACCCGGATGATATTGAATTTATGATGGCAGGCACCCTGTTCCTGTTAAAGGAAGCAGGATGTGAACTTCATTATATGAACCTCGCCAATGGCTGTTACGGCAGTGCTGAATACTCCAAAGAGGAGACAATACGAGTTCGCATGGAGGAGGCAAAGCAGGCGGCCTCTTATCTGGGCGCGGAGTTCCACAGCAGCATAGCAGATGACCTTACTGTTTTTTATACGCCTGAATTAATCCGTAAAACCCTTGCCGTAATACGGGAAGTTGCACCGGATATACTCCTGCTGCCCTCTCCCGAGGATTATATGGAAGATCATATGAATACAAGCAGGGTGGGGGTTACTGCTGCATTCTGCCGGGGAATACCGAATTATCCATCTATTCCCGAAAGACCGGCAATTAATAACGAAATAGCTCTATATCATGCTATGCCCTATGGGTTAACTGACGGATTAAGAAGAAAGATAGCTCCGGATTTCTATGTTGATATTGCGAGTGTCCTGGAAGAAAAAACAAAGATGCTTGGCTGTCACCTAAGTCAGAAAGAGTGGCTGGATAAAAGTCAGGGGCTGGATTCTTATCTACAGACAATGAAGGATATGTGTGCTGCTATGGGAAATGATTCGGGAAAATATCAGTTTGCAGAGGGCTGGAGAAGGCATGCACATCCAGGGTTCTCTGCAATGGAAATCATGCCTTTAGAAGAAATTTTGGGTGAAGTGGTGAGCGGGTTCTAATAGGGCTCCGACCCCACCCTGCGCCCTGACCGTTTGTATTGGAAACTATTGATTCCTATTAAATTTCTTTCAATCTCTTGATCCTGTAGGTGAGTGTGGTTCGTTTCATCTGTAGTATTCTTGCAGCAAGGGCAAGATTGCCTTTTGACTGTTCCAGAGCGGACCGAACGAGTTTGTTTTCAAATTTCTGCATGGCTTCCTGATAGCTCTGATCTATACCGATGTTCATTGCTATGCTGCGGCTCTTTAAATATCCCACGAAATCAATAGGTGTAATACGGTGGGTTTCACACAATACTACCGCACGCTCAATGACATTACGCAACTCCCGTATATTTCCGGGCCAACGATAATTTTCCAACAGTTCCATGGCTGCCGGTTCGAAACCTCCGATGCTTCGATCATACTCTTGTGTAATCTGATTCAAAAAAAAGTTTGCCAGCAGCGGGATGTCTTCACGCCGACGACGTAGTGGCGGCATCTCAATGTGAAAAACGTAGAGCCTGTAATACAAGTCTTCCCGGAACTTATTGGTCTCAACCAATTGTTCCAGATCACTGCTGCCTGCGGCAATGAAGCGGCACTTGACCGGATACTCAGTCTGCCCTCCGACGGGTCTGGCAATTCGTTCTTCCAGTACTCTCAACAAAATGACCTGAAAACCCGGTGAAAGTGCCCCAATTTCATCCAGAAACAGAGTTCCCACTCCAGCTTGACGAATCAAGCCCAGGTTGTGTGATTCGGCTCCGGTAAACGATCCTTTGACATGGCCGAATAGTTCACTGGGCAATAGTGTTTCGCTAATGGCACCGCAGTTTATTGCCACAAACGGTTTGTCTGCACGGTTCGATTCATTGTGAATCAGTCTGGCAATAAGCTCTTTTCCTGTTCCGGATTCGCCTGAGACCAGAACGGTTGCCGGTGTTGAAGCGACTTTTGTTACCAACTCCTTTACGCGGTTCATCACAGCCGAGCATGCAATGAGTTTCGGCTTGCCCGATTGCTGATCGAGTGTTTGTTTCAAACGGCGATTTTCCAGAATTGTCAACCGCCACTTTACCGCCTGGTTCAAGACCATCTCCAATTCCTGATTATATTGTTCCAGCGCAGCAAGGTTTTTTTTGTCACGCGGCTCGACTACGTAGCCGAAGGCTCCCTGCTTGACCAGCTCTACGATGGCACGGGGGTGCGACTCTCCTGCTGAGATGATTACCGGCAGATCGGAGTCGAGATTTAAAACTTCCTGCAGCATCGCCTGAGCTGGTAATTCGCTTGGGTAATCATGGTCTGATTGAGGGTTGTCTTTCATTTTGATGCTGGGTACAAATCCGATAGCCACTGCATCGGGCAGACGGGGACAATTCTTCAGATACTCTAATGCTTCATCGTGTTGGGGAATATCAAGCACTTTCCAATGCTTACTTAGGGTAGTAATTGTTTGTTCTGCATATCCGCTGGAGAGAAGTATTGTCTGCATGGCTTAAAATCCTTTCTATTCGCTCTTTTTTTCTATTAACCCATTCTAGCAATTGTCCAGTCAAGTATGTTGAAGTATAGAACTTGCAAAATCAAGTGTCAAGTATTTGACATGTGACAGAGTTTTATCGTATGGCAATAATTTAGCGAATTTCCCTATATGCTGTTGGTGAGCAGCCGAAATATTTTCTGAATGCCCGGGAGAAGTAGAGAGGATCGGAAAACCCCAGCTGATAGGCTGTCTTCTTGATTGTTTCTTCAGGATTCTCAACCAGAAAGAATTTTGTGACATTTTATATTATTTCTTTTTATGTCACAAAAATAGGTTTCTCTAGTTATGTGACATAACTCTTATAAAAATCACTTGACACAAAAACATTATAATGCTAATTTAGTGACAGAATTATCGCATTGTACCCTTTCAAGGTCAATTACAAAAGGAGGTAAGTTTTGTTTACCGGGCGAGAGCGTGAATTATCTTTATTAGAAAGTTTATGGAATAAATCCACAGCGTCATTTGTTGTATGTCGAGGACGAAGGCGAATTGGGAAAAGTACTCTTATTCAGAAATTTGCTGCAAAAGCAGATCGTTTTCTTGAGTTTCAAGGCCTGCCTCCAGGAGAATATGCGAAAAACAACGTGCAGATGGCTGGATTTGTTGAACAACTATGTGAGAAGACAGAAATACCACATTTTCAACCAGAAACATGGGAGCAAATTTTTTCATTTCTTGTTATGGGTTTGAATCAAAATGAACGCACAGTAATTCTGCTTGATGAAATTTCATGGATGGCTTCAGGAGAAAAAAACTTTCCAGGTTGGTTGAAGATTGCCTGGGATACAAAGTTTAAACATTTTTCTAATTTAATACTGATCGTCTGCGGTTCGGTAACATCATGGATAGATGAAAACATTTTAAACAATACTGGTTTTATGGGGCGTATCTCATTAGAATTGATGCCAATGGAACTATCTCTTTTTCACTGCAATCAATTCTGGCAAGAAAAAAAGAACAGAATTTCTTCAATGGAAAAACTTAAACTGCTCTCTATAACAGGAGGAGTTCCCAGGTATCTGGAAGAAATAGATATAAATTTGCCTGCAGAAAAAAATATCAAAAATATTTGCTTTTCAAAAGAAGGGTTTTTATTTCATGAATTTGAAAGAATTTTTAATGATATTTTCAAACGAAAAGCAAAAAGCTATAAGAAAATCATATTATCACTTGTGAACGGGGCAAAAACTTTTTCTGAAATTATCAACTTAGCGACTTTAAAGAAAAGCGGAAATATCAGTAAATACCTGGAGGATCTTGTGGTTTCCGGTTTTTTAGCTAAGGACACCTCTTATTCGCCCATCACAGGAAATGCTTCAAAATTGGTAAAATTCAGATTGAAAGACAATTATTTACGCTTTTACTTAAAATATATTGAGCCATTAAGAGAGAAAATAAATTCCGGCTTGTTTGATGACACAGAGCTGGTTAACATATTAAACTGGGAAACTGTAATAGGACTTCAGTTTGAAAATCTGGTTTTAAATAACAGAAAAAATATAATTCGTCAACTAAATATCTCTTCGGCTTCTCTGCTTAGCGCGTCCCCATACTATCAGAGAAAAACCAAACAACATCCCGGATGCCAGATTGATTTGTTGATTCAGACTAAATATTCAATCTACCCATGTGAAATAAAATTCAGGAAAAAAATCACTCATTCTGTAATAGAAGAAGTCTCACAAAAAATCAAAGCTCTTTCAATACCGGGAATTCTATCAATCAGGCCTGTACTTATCTACGAAGGTGAATTAGCGCAATCGGTTGTTCAGTCAGACTTCTTTGGGCAAATTATCCCATTTGCTGATCTTCTGACCAGCCAAGGCGGAAAAACCCTTTAGAAAGATTAAAGAAAATATTGTTTACAAAAATGAATAAATACTGGGTTACTACGGGATGATCCTGGAGCTGGAGATAGATACAAATCCTCCAGCCGGTTCAATTTGCCAGAGTCAGATTATTACCCGACATAGGCTTCTCGCTTTAAAATTGTATGATCTCCCCTCTTTGATGGCCGGAAAAATTCACGCTCTAATAACAAGAGGCTATCCCAAAGGACGGGACTGGTATGATTTGTTATGGTATTGCGGTAGGCGCCCTAAAGTAGAACCAAACCTGATTCAGCTTCATAACGCATTAGTTCAAACACAAGGCAAAGATGCATACTCTGCAAATGATTGGAAAAATATCTGTTTAACCCGTGTAAAGCAGTTGGATGCATCAATGCTTGTAAAAGATGTTAAACCATTTCTTGAACATCCTGATGATGCAAAAATGTTGAACATGGACTCTTTTCAAGCAATACTTTCTAACGGAAAGTAGTTACCGTGGTTTAACCTGAAAGACAGAAAGATCTTTGCGATATCTCTACAAAAAAGCAAGTTATCGCAAGGAAAAATTAATATATTTTGCGATAAGTGTAGAAATTATCTACTTATCGCTTAATTTTGTTCGATTTTGGCTTGTTCAACCTGCTGTTGGGAGAACTTTAACTTGTAAAAAGGTCTGACCAGGGTGCTGTCGGTGTCAAAATTTTGCCATGTGTCAAAAAAATATCAGTGGTGAATTGTTAGTTTCAAGCTTCAATAGAGGCAGGAACTTCATAATACACGTTATAAGCAGCTTATCTATAATGGCACGGTATTTGCTGTATAACAAACAGAGAAAAAACGGCGAAGAAGTGGACATCTGCAAAACATATTCAAAGGAGAAAATCAAATGAGCAAAACTCATAAAATTGGCATGATCGGGCTTGATACCTCACATGTTGAGGCTTTTGCAAAATTATTAAACGATCCGAATGACCCGAATCATATCCCGGGAGGACAAGTGGTTGCTGCCTATCCGGGCGGATCGATTGATTTTGAAATGAGCATCTCACGAGTGGAAGGTTTTACGAATACATTACGGGATGAGTACGATGTGAAGATTCTCGAAAGTCCGGAAGCGGTGGCCGAGTATTGTGATCTGGTGTTTATCGAAACCATTGATGGCCGTAAACATAAAGATATGTTTCAACGGATTGCCAAATACGGCAAACCTACCTTCATCGACAAACCTTTTACTGCAAATCTGCAGGATGCAAAGGATATTCTGGAATTGGCACATAACTCTGCAATCCCTGTGATGAGCTGCTCATCTTTACGGTATGCAGACAACCTTCAGGCCGCGTTGACCGGTAATGGAGCCGGTAATGAGGAATCCGGATCGATAGTCGGATGCGACACATTTGGTCCTATGGAAATCATGCCTCCCTTACCCGGCTTCTATTGGTATGGGATTCATACCGTAGAGATGCTGGTAACGGTGATGGGTGCAGGTTGTAAACAGGTGCAGGTTGCAAAGAACAGGAACAACGATCTACTTGTTTGTGAATGGGAAGATGGGAGAGTAGGCACCATCCGCGGCTTACGAAATGCGCATTCTCAATTCGGCATAACGCTGCATAGGGAAAAGAATTTCCAGCCAATTGATATTTATGCCAATACCCGCCCGTATTATGCCAGCTTACTTGAGGCGATCCTTCGCAGCCTGCCGGAAGGTCGTTCAGATATTCCTGATAATCAGATGCTGGAAGTTATTCGTATTATCGAGGCGGCTAATGAAAGCCGCGAAACCAATAAACATGTAAGTATATGAGGGAGACAAGAACTATGCAGAATGTTTTTAAACAACAACTGGCAATCTTTGGAGGACCAAAGAGTGCCCCGGAAACTGATAATTACAAAGACCTTTTTCATTGGCCTATTGTTATCGGAGAAGATGAACAGGCTGTACTTGATGTGATGCGCGCCGGTGCGATGTCCAGTACCGATATCACAAAAAAATTCGAAGTTGAATTTACTGAGTGGATGGGAAGCGAATATGCTCTTGGCTACTGCAATGGTACCGCCGCCATTCTGGCTTCAATGTGGGCTTGCGGAGTTGGGGCCGGCGACGAAATCATATGTCCGAGTATGACGTATTGGGCAAGTGCGACTCCGGCATTGCAGCTTGGGGCAGCTGTTAATTTTGCGGATATCAACCCGGATACACTTTGCATTGATCCGGATGACATCGAACATCGCATAGGTCCGAAGACCAGACTTATTGTTGCTGTACATTACGCAGGGTATCCGTGTGATATGGATGCGATCATGGCGATTGCCCGGAAACACAATGTGAAGGTGCTCGAAGATGTTTCACATGCGCAGGGAACTCTCTATAAAGGCCGGAAAGTCGGTACATTTGGTGATATTGGTGCAATGAGCCTGATGAGTGGTAAAAGTTTCGCAATAGGAGAAGCCGGCATGATGGTGACCGATAATCGTATGCTCTACGAGAGATGCATTGCCTATGGACACTATGAACGTACCGGATTATCCAGCAATTTCAATCCTGCAGACAAACAGATTTATGATAAATCGCTCAACAATTTTGCCGGCATACCCCTGGGCGGAGCGAAGCACCGTATGAATCAAACCTGTTCCGCTATGGGACGGGTTCAGTTGAAATATTATCCGCAACG
>JAGLNY010000256.1 GCA_023139255.1 Spirochaetales bacterium | reverse complement strand
GATTGCGCAACAAGGAGAAATTCCTAAAGCTGCTGTAACCCCAAAATCTTTCGCAGATGTCGCTAGAATATTTGAAGGAAGGAACGAACTTAGGGATATTAAAAAGAAAATACTTCTTGGGATGGGTAACTTTGGGGTTCCTACACGCATACTGTATAAATTAACAGGTTCATTTCTCAGCTTTTGCTCTGCCCCGGGGAGTTCACAAGGTGCACCGGGTCATTTAACACCGGAATTAATGAAAAATTTATACAAAGCAGATAAAGTAACAAGTAAAACAACTATTTACGGAATTATAGGCAATCCTGTAATGCATTCTGCTTCACCGGCAATCCATAATCCTGGATTTCATAAATTGGGAATAGACTCAGTTTATGTACCGTTTCAGGTTGATTCTGTTCGATCTTTTTTTTCTTTTTCAGAGAAAATGGGAATAAAAGGATTTTCTGTAACAGTACCGCATAAGCAAAGTGTTTTACCCTATCTTGGTATAAGTTCTAACGAAGTAAAGCAAATAGGAAGTTGTAATACTGTAATCCAAACCAGGAAATTATGGAAAGGTATTAACACAGACTATTATGGATTTCTTCACCCAATTCAGGAAGATCTTGAGACAGGCAGTATTAAGAAAGCATTGGTTATCGGAGCCGGGGGTGCTGCAAGATCAGTTGTGTGGGCATTGAGAAATTACGGGTGCAGTGTGGTTATTGTGAACCGCACGCTGGATTCAGCAGTAAAGCTGGCAGCCGAAACTGGTTCTGCAGTAATGGAAAGTTCCGGACTTATGACTTTATCCTATGAAGACTCACTGGCAAAACCAGATTTAATTGTTCAAACTACAAGTGTTGGGATGGAACCTAATGCCGGAAAGGATCCAGCTGAAAAATATAAATTCAGTGGTGATGAAATTGTGTATGATCTTGTTTATAAACCAAGAATGACCAGAATCCTGAATAGGGCAAGTCAGGCTGGGTGCAGAATAGTATATGGGTATGAAATGCTCTACGCTCAGGGAATGCTGCAGTTTAAAACATTTACCGGGAGAGAGTACCCGCAAAGTTAGTTATGGTGAGAAAAGTGAACTTTTCAATTTTCTTAGAAGAAAAATTTTTCTTATAGTAAACTCTGTCTCTATTTCGTCCGGAACAATGGTTCCGCGAAGTACGGCATCTTTACCAGGGTTTTCCAGGGAAATTGGTCTGAGAAGAGTTACGGTCTCAGTTCCATCAATTTTCCGCAAGTGAATCTCAACCAAATCAATTCCATTTTTCAGGGCATTTCTACAGAGATTTACTTTCCCCTGATAATCTAATCCCTTTGCTTCCCAAATGGTCCTATGCAGAGGTGATCCGCGTAATTGCTCTGGTACCAAAATTAATTTTTTCTCAATACGGGCACGAAATTCTTCCAAATCCTTTTCAGATAAGTTCATAGTCACGAGTTTTTCTGATAATACATTTTTTACAGAAGTGATAGATTCCTCTGAATTTGGCTCACTGATTAAATCAGGATTCAAATTCTCAGGATTAATTTTTGGGGCAGGAATATATCCTGAAAAAAAGCCAGTATCATTAACAGTGGTAATTTCATCTTCCGAAGCGTCCTGGGAGGAGAATGATTCTTTCGATTCAGCAGATTTTGTTGTTGGTAGAAAATCTATACCGGAATTGTTTAGGACACTTCTCCAGAGCAACTCATTTTCCTTATCCATAAGAAAAACACCTTTAGCAAGTTTCTCAATTACATAATTATTAATTTCAGGATGTGTCTCTATTACTCTACTGAGAAAGGGGTCAGCCTTAACGATTATTCCGTAATAAATATCTATACGGTTGTAGAGATCCAACCAGCTTTTCATGCTGCTTAAGATATGAGAAGGAACGTCCATTTTTGTTAAGATTTTGCTTGCAGCAAGAAACTGATCTAAAATTTTACCGGAATCCATTGCTTTCAAAAAACTATTTTTTGTAATCTCAAAAAGATACTTAGTATCGATTTTCCTTAGTTCAATGAAAGGAAATAGATCGAAAAATATATTGGTTGGTATTTCAGTATCTATGATTATTGAGTAATCTGAGTCAATGGTCATGAGAACCCGCTTGTCTTCCGGCGGCGGTATATCTTTGCTTTGACAGTTATTAACAGAAACCGGGTTTAAAAGAGGTTTCACATCGGGATTAATATTATATAGGCAAAGGTTGTTCTCAATAAGTGATTCTTTATCCTGTTTAAGAATAACTTTATAAGATAATAGTAAGTCAAATAAATCCTTTTCATTTATTCGCAAATTCCCGTTTGCTTCATGAAGCAGCTTAGCAGCGGTACATATTCTACCTATATCAAGCTCTGTAAAGCTATGGGCACCTATACGGTAAAATAAAGTCAGAAAGGAACTTATTACCTGTACAGACAAACTGGATGCAGGTAGAGATAAAATATTTATAATACTGAGAACAAAAAAATTAAAAGGGGTGAGACTGCATAAAAACCCTGGGTCCTCATGAATAAATTTATCACAAAGAATAAATTCTGTAGTTTTTGTTTGCTTTAAGATACCAAGAGTAAAGAAAGTATGGTTTATTAGATAGCAGGCTTGTAGAAATTGTTCTGATTGACTTATATCACCCAGGTATTGCAGAATATTTTCTTCAGTCTTTTTTTTATATTTTCCATCCGGCAGGATTGAGAACTTGTTGTGGTAGTAATATGTGAGAATTGCAATAACAAAAGCCGGTTTCATTAAAAATATTGCAGGACTGGATATAATAGATTCATTAGGTTGATTGGATTCTTTAATTGTGGAAGATTTCAGGGTTGGTGCTGTTATGAGGAGCATCGTAATATCAAAAACCTGATTATCAATCAAATCGCTGAATAGAGGATTTATCTGCAGTTGTGAATTATTTTCTGCAGTCAGCAGGAGTAAACGTTCCTCAAGGTTAATTACTGCTTGCTGAAGCTGAAAAAATTCATATTCATCCTGGAATAATTGATAAATATCCTGAATAGTCGTCTTCAATAAAAGAGAAACTGCAGTAAGTATTTTTTTATCAAGGCGATCGATATATAACAGTATTTTTTCTTGTACAGATTTTTTTGAGAGAAATTTCAACAGTTCCTTAATTAAAGTTGGTTTGTGGAACGGAGTCTGCAGCGGTCCTAAATAGTTTCTTATAATATAGAAGAAAGTATCATCCTGCATACTGAGAAGTAGTTTTGTAAAATCGATGTTTTTTTTCATAAACTCATTTAATCCCATATCTCTATGTGATATTTATACCCTTGTTCTGCCAGGAATTTTTGTCTGTTAGCGGCAAACTCTTCTTCGCTGGTATAGCGTGTAATTAATGAGTAAAAATATGATCCATGTTTTTTTGGGCGGAGAATTCGTCCCAACCGCTGGGCTTCTTCCTGTCGGGAACCAAATGTACCGGATATCTGTATAGCTACTGAAGCATCCGGTAAGTCAATTGCAAAATTAGCAACTTTTGACACTATCAATATTCTCTGTTCTTTTTTTCGGAACTTATTAAACAGTTCTTCTCTTCTTTTATTTGGGGTTGCACCTGTAATAAGCGGCATATCTAACTCCTTAGCTAATTTTGAGAGTTGTGCCAGATACTGCCCAATTATTAAGATATAATCTTCTTTGTGATTTTCTATCAGCTGTTTCACTACTTGTGTTTTTATTGGATTTTCCGATGCTATACGATACTTTTGCCGTTTTGATCCTATAGCATAATCAAGTTCAAGAGATTGATGCAGGGGGATACGTATTTCATAACAGTGAGCCTCTGCAATCCAGCCTTTTTGTTCAAGTTCTTTCCAGGGAACATCATACCTTTTAGGGCCGACAAGAGAGAATACTTCATCCTCACGATTGTCTTCACGGATAAGTGTTGCAGTTAATCCCAGGCGGCTAATTGCCTGAATTTCAGCTGTCACTTTAAAAACAGGGGCTGGAAGGACATGAACTTCATCGTACATGATAAGACCCCAATCTCTTTCCCTGAATATACTGAGATGCGGGAATTCACTATCTTTATTTTTTCTCCATGTTAATATCTGATAAGTACAAACTGTTATAGGTAAAACTTCTTTTCGGTCACCTGTGTATTCACCAATTTGTTCCCTGGTAAGGTTTGTTTTATCAAGCAGTTCATAAATCCATTGGTGTACAGCAGCAATGTTTGTGGTGACAATTAACGTATTTGTTTTTAAAGCTTCCATTGCTGCCATTCCGATAATTGTTTTACCGGAACCGCAAGGTAAGACAAGGGTACCGAACCCGGATGTTCCATTCCCGGTAAATGCTTCACAAGCCTCTTTCTGATAATTACGCAGAATAAAAGGGTATCCTGATGAAGTAGTTTTTTTAAAGGATATCTCAAGACGGGCTCCCTCTTTTAAAGGAACCAAATCATCAACAGGATAGCCGGTTTTAATTAGTTGTAATTTTAACTCACCCCGATTGTAAAGATGAATAAAAAAACCATATTGAATATCAACGTCCGGTTTAAAATTTTGTATTTGCGATGATGTTGTAATTGTATCCGGCAGGGGAAGTAACAGATCTTTTATTCTTGATCTGGATTTGCATTCGAGATGCAGTTTTTTTGTTGGAATATGGAGATAAAGATATTTTTCATCATTAAACACTTTATGTAAGGAAATGAGTCCGTATTTACTTATTGTATCCTGAATGTTGAATAATATCGATTCAGGGACGGGATATCGTGACCAGTATTGCAAAGTTTCCTCGATCTCATTTGCATTTGTACCAGATGATGCTGCGTTCCAAAGCGATAATGGTGACAATCTAAAAGTATGCACATGCTCCGGGGATTTTACTAATTCAGCAAAGAGAGAAATAGCGTTTCTAGCCTTATTAAAATCCGGCGAATGTACTTCGAGGAGAATTGTTTTATCGCTTTGTACAATAATTGGTCGGTCATGATCCTGAGAATCCATATCTTCTTAGATTAACTCATATATGGACAGAATATCAATACAGAATCAGCCGAATTTCGTATATTAAATTGGTAAAATCATCTGGAAAATTACAAAGTTTGACACTCCAATGCCCTATTATACCTGATATAAATCCGTACGCCTGTCAGTCAGTAGATTGTTTCCTTGCGTGATATTTTTATCAAGAGCGAGAGATGGATCAATATCAATAACGGTTAAATCTTCCTCGTCTGAAGCGGAGGATACAAGTATGGAACCATCGGGAGAGGTGATCTGGCTGCCTCCGGTATAGGTGCAGGAGACAGCACCTGATTGCTCGGTCCCAATTCTGTTTGCTAAAATCCAGAAAATATGATTCTCAATAGATCTTGAACGTGTGGTTGCCTGGGCATATCCTTGCAGTACTAAGTTAGAAGGGTGACAGATTATTTGTGCTCCCATCAATGTCAATGTTCTTGCAGCTTCAGGGAACATATGATCGAAACAAATAAGCATTCCAACCGTTACTCCCTGCACATCAAAGACAAAAAAAGGAGCATTTCCAGGTAGAAAATGGTTTTTTTCTCTGTTAAACAGATGTGCTTTCCTGTAAATTTTCATATCACCTGATGGATTAATATATACTGAACTGTTATAAAATGAACTGAAATTATAATTTAAATCGTCAGCAGCTGATGCTTTGGGTTCGGCTTTCTCAATACAGCCGTAAACATAGGAAGTATTATTCTTTTTTGCTAAAGAATGGAAAAAGTCACTGGAAGGTCCTGGTATAGTTTCTGCGCAGGAAAAAACCTCTTCATTCGTTCGGAAAAGATAGCCGGATAGTGCAAGTTCCGGAAGTACCAAGAGATCTGCAGAGTGATTTGCAAGTCTGCTTCCAAGATACTCGCGATTTTGTAAAACATCATGATAGAACGGATTATACTGGAAATAACCGATTTTCATATTGTCCTCCAATATCTTACTGAATTTGTACAGTGCACTAGATCAAAGTTTCTGCAGAAAATCCATAATCATTCGTGCGGAATCTTCTATAGGCTGGCTGCCGGAAATATCAATAATATGATCCGCCAGCATTTTATATTTATCTGACCGTGCAATAAAAAGATTATGGAAACTCTCTTCAGGATTTTCAGGGTCAAGAAAAGGAGGAATTCCCTTCTTCAAGATCCTGGATAAAAGTACTTTTTCAGCTTGTTTTATATAAAAGATTGTTCCCGCAATACCTTTCAGGTAAGGAATTAAAAGGTTGTTATCACAGGCACCACCGCCAAGGGCATAAATATATGGTGTACTTATTTCTTTACTGGATTTACGCAGAACTGCAGCTTGTTCAAGTTCAGCTGCTATCGATTTGTACTCAAATTCCTGAAATGATTTCTGTCCGTTTTTCTGATAAAATTCCCTGATTGTACTTTTTTTGTATTCCGGTAGTTCAGAGATAAGCTTGGAAATCATATCATCTGCATCTATGAAACCCATTGATAAAGTTTGTGCAGTTAGTATACCCAATGTTGTTTTGCCGCAGTGTTTCAGGCCGCAGAAAAAAAATGGTGTGGGAATAGTTGTTTGATTAGTCTTGCTTATCACGATTAGTTTCTTCCTTCAATGATTGTGATGTTGAAGTATTTTTTGGATGAACCGGGTAAACCGCCGGTTGGGCATTACCAAGAAAGATAGTTTTTGCGGTTTGTTTTTTCTTTTTATGAATGAGAATTATATGTAATATTACTATACTTAAAAGCCAAAAAAGTGCTCCGGATGCTGAGGTAAGAGAATAAAAGAGATCTGAACCGGTAAGGATAATTTCTTGAGTGGAAGAGAGATATGCAGAACGAAAAGCAACAATAAACAAGGATAAGGAAGACAAAGCTGGAAGAACCCAGTAATATCCCCACCGTTTAAAAACAGCGACAATACAGTATAAAACTGCTGTGAAATGAAGAATAACCTTAATTACCTCAATATATAATTGTTCCATTTTATAATAGCACCTATTAACCAGATTGCTCAGTCGATATTTACATAGTATAATACCATAAGGATTTTTTAAAAATCAACCAGCAAGTACAGATTTATGCAGCGTTACCATTCATGAATAAAGGGGAGAAAATGAAAAATAAAATTGATTCATCAATCCTGAAAAAAAGAAAACACTCGAAAGCAGAGGATACAAGAGGTGCTTACTTCCGCGATACGACTGCAATTATTCATTCATATCCGTTCAGAAGGCTTAAACATAAGACACAAGTTTTTTTTGCTCCCAGTAATGATCATATTTGTACCAGAATTGAACATGTAATGCACGTAGCCTCAATCGCCTCCTCAGTCTGCAAAGGGCTGAATCTCGATGATGAACTGGCATGGGCAATTGGTATGGGGCATGATCTTGGACATACACCATTCGGGCATGTCGGGGAGTGGATACTTAATGACTTGAATGCTGTACACGGTGGGTTTATTCATGAAGTTTATTCACTCAGGGTAGTGGATTATCTGGCTGAATACGGCAGGGGCCTGAATTTAACCTATGCTGTCAGGGATGGAATAATAAGTCACTGTGGTGAAAAATTTGAACAATATATTATCCCGGATCAACATATTAAGGATCTGCAAAAAATTACTGACAGAAACTCAACCCCCTCAACCTGGGAAGGAACGGTAGTTCGTATTGCTGATAAGATAGCTTACCTTGGACGTGACTATGAGGATGCTGTGAAACTTAAAATTATACCGCCTGATATGCTGCCGGTTAGTGTGAAGAAAGGTATTGGCTCAACAAATGCTGAAATAATTAATAATCTCGTTCACGATGTTATAGAAAATTCAAGTGATTCCCGGGGAATTGGTTTTTCTGACAATATTTATGAGAGCGTCTGTCTTTTGAGAAATCATAATTACCAATATATCTATAAATCGCCTCTTCTCTCTGAATATCATACCTATTTTGAACGTATAATGAAATTGATATACGAGTATCTTGAAGATATTTTCATAAAAAACGGATTTAATCTTGAGTCGTATAGAAAAGAGCGGAACCTGCTTTCTGTCAGGTTCGGAGATTATGTTCTAAAGATGAAAAATTTCTATGAATCTGTAGATGTTGGTTTCGACCAGATAGTCAGCGATTATCTGGCGGGAATGAGTGATAATTATGCTCTTGATTGTGTAAATGAAATTCTACAGCCAAAATATATGGAAAATCAGTTTAATCGTTTTTTAATGGAAAGATAATG
>JAGLNY010000255.1 GCA_023139255.1 Spirochaetales bacterium | reverse complement strand
TAAAGACCGTAACATTTTCCGGTATCGGAGAAAGAGAGAGAGGTTTAAGGTCGACAGAAACTATGTGTCCTTTTCCCTTCAGTAGTTTTCGGTGTGTGTAGAGAGTCCAGCTGCCCGGGGCAGCCCCAATATCCAGGACTGAATTTCCCGGGCGGATAATGTTAAATTTTTGTTGTATTTCTTCCAACTTGTAGACAGACCGTGCGGGATATCCCTCTTTTTTCGCTTTTAATGCATAAAAATCAAGTTGTGTCCGTATATTTTTCCCAATTTTCTTTGCCATAAGCGCAGTATAGCACAGACTGAGATCTGTTTGAATGCGGTTTCAAAAATCTGTTAAGCTTGGAAGAGGATGGATAATTTCATTGTTCGATACAAACAGGCAATAAAAAGAGGCGGCCGAAACGGTTTGCAAAGGGAAGTATAATCACCGTTCGGCCGCCGGACAAAAAATAAAAAATAAAGGAGGTATGAAATACCCTGACTGCTTTGCTAATATTAAGCAAATTTCATGCCAAATAAATGAAATAAAACCCTGTTTTCGGGGGTTGTGAGAGCTGAGTATGGTTAAAATTCTTCAATGTATGAGCAAAAACTGTAAAGTGAATAAAATTGAGAAATATTTTCACACTTTTTAGGGCTTTTCCAAGCATATTAAATTGGTTCACTATATTGACAATCCCATCCCCACGAGTATTCTTTTATTATGGATACACGAATAAATAGAATAGAAAAACAGTTACGATCGATTCTTCCGGAAATCATTGATACTGAATGGATCAATGAAATCGCTGGAGATACAATTAGCGATCCCACACTGGAATTTTACGAAGAAATGTGCAGACCTGCCCTGGATCTGCTTAACCGGGGCGGCAAGCGCTGGCGTCCTCACCTGCTTGTACTGATTGCAGAGGCTGTCGGCGGGTTGGATAAAACTGAATTAGCCTATCATCTAACCCCCATTGTTGAATTTCCCCACACAGGCAGTCTTATCATTGATGATATTGAGGATAACTCAGATTGGCGCCGCGGGGATGAGGCAGTTCATAAAAAATATGGATTGGATATTTCAATCAATGCCGGGAATCTTCTCTATTATTTACCGACGGTTTGTATTGATTCAGCCCCGCTGCACCATGAACAGAAATTGGCTATGTATCGGATATATGCAAAATACCTGAGAAGGGTACATTTTGGGCAGGGGCTTGATATTGTTTGGCATAGGAATCCGGGATTATTCCCGTCTGTACAGGAATATTTACAAATGTGCAGATTTAAGACAGGGTGCCTCGCAGGTATGAGTGCTGAACTCGGAGCGGCAGTTGCTGATGGTACCGTAGAGCAGATAAATAGTTGTGGAAAGATTGCAGAAAAAATTGGTGTCGGGTTTCAGATTCGGGATGATGTTCAGAATCTTGACACCGGGAATCCCGGCAAGCGAAGAGGGGATGATATAGTTGAGGGGAAAAAAAGTCTGCCGGTAATTTTTCATATAAGCATGAAACCCAATGATAGCGAGCGGATTGCCCAGTTGTTTTCTTCTGCCAGAGAGAAGGGAGTGGATGCAGCAAGCCTGGAAATTGAGGAAGCAATACATATGATCTCAGCTTCCGGGGCTTTGCGCAGGGCGGCTGAAACTGGAGAGACTATGCTTAGAGATGCGATTAATGAGGTAA
>JAGLNY010000254.1 GCA_023139255.1 Spirochaetales bacterium | reverse complement strand
ACAGTGGAATCTTTAAATATTGACTACTTTAGTATAAATACGTATGTTTTATTCTATGAACATCAGCATTATACATAAGAAGTTTCCTTATACTTTTAAAAACATGACTCTTATTCTGATCGGAATAAATATAGTTGTATTCTTTATCAGCTCTACCAACTCAAACATGGTGTATTACGGGTCAATGATTCCTATCCTGGTTATGAGAGAACATTACTACTGGCAGTTACTTACATACATGTTTTTCCATTCAAGCATTTCCCACCTGTTTTTTAATATGCTGGGACTCTTTTTCTTTGGTTCCCAGGTTGAGAAACGGATAGGGAGCTGGGAGTTTCTGCTTTTTTACCTTTTAACCGGTTTACTGGCTGGGGTATTCTCGTATGCCGTCTATATATGGTCCGGTAATTATATGGTTATTCTTATGGGAGCATCCGGCGCAGTTTTTGCTGTTCTGCTTGCTTTTGCGGTTTTTTTCCCGTTTGCGAGAATCTTTGTGTTTGGTTTTATCCCTATACAGGCACCCGTACTCGTAGTTATATATACTGCAATCGAAATATTCAGCCAACTGTCAGGGGTGAACTCAAATGTTGCACACCTTACACATCTGGCAGGGTTCGGGTTTGCCTATCTCTATATTCTGATTCGTATGGGAATTAACCCGATTGATGTGTGGAAAAGAACGAGACGATAAGCCTGCCGGTGAGATGTCTCATGGGGCAAGTGCTAAAGTATCCCGATTTCCCTGCGAATTTCGGCAAATTTTGCTTTGATTACATCATAAATTATACTTATTTTCTCATCATGATGAATAAAAGCTGATTTCATGGCATTCAGGGTGATCTTTTCCAGATCGTGAAATTCAAGATTAAAATACTGTACAGCAAGTTCCATTTCCTTGGTCAAGCTGGTATTGCTCATCAGACGGTTGTCGGTACTAAGAAAGACCCTGAAATTGTTACGGTAAAAAAGGTTGAAGGGATGATCATCAAAATTCTTTGAGGCACCAGTTCCCACATTGGACGAAAGACACATTTCTATCGGGATACGGCGGTCACGGATAAAATGCGCCAGGGATCCCATTTTTTCAATACGGGTGCCATGTATGCTCATATCTTCTACAAGCCTGGTTCCGTGTCCGATTCGGTGTGATCCGCAGGTTTGTATAGCCTGCCAGATAGATTCAACGCCAAAAGCCTCTCCTGCATGAATGGTAATATTGAAATTCCTGTTTCTAATATACTGGAAAGCCTCAATATGTTTTTTAGGCGGATGACCGCTTTCGTCTCCCGCAAGGTCGAAACCCACAACACCCCGGTCGCTGAATGCCACTGCAAGTTCAGCAATATCGAGAGAGATTTTTGGGTCCTGGTTCCGCATTGCACATAAAATCAAACCGAAAGAAGTACCGGTTTTTTTTCTCCCCTTATCAAGTCCCCTGAGCACGCTTGAAACAACTTCTTCCAGATTCAGTCTTCCGGCAAGGTGCAGGACTGGGGCAAACCGAATTTCGGTATACACAACATGCTCTGCTGCCAGGTCGACAATAGCCTCATAGGCTGTACGTTCCAGGGCATCACGGGTCTGCATTACCCCAACGGTAACGGCAAAGGTTTCCAGATAGAGGGGTAGACTTTTCTGTTTTGCTCCTCTGTGAAACCAGGATGCAAGATCCATGGGATTATTCGTTGGCAGCTCAATATGATATTCTTTAGCCAGATCGATAATTGTTTTCAACCGCAGCCCGCCGTCAAGGTGATCATGAAGCTCAACTTTGGGAATTTGTTTAATAATTTCTTTTGTTACCATAAAGTATAATACTATATCGGGTGCAGTGGAGTAAACGAAAATTTTATAAAAACCACGAAAAACTAATATAATGATGCGGAGATATATACAAAAATGTCACAATGTAATACAACATAAGCACTAGGGTGATAAAGTGTACCAGTAAACAGGCTGTAGAATTCAGGAAAAAATGAGGCAAAAATGAAACTGAAAGATTTGTTATCCAGAAGGATCGATGACCATGAAATGGAGCGGTTAAGAAAGTATAAGTTAGCTGTAAGGGTATCTATTGCTGCTTTTTGTTCTATGACGGTTTTTATTGTGAAGGATATTATTGAAGGTGACATGTGTGAGATGTTATCTGAAGTGGTTGTGTGTGCAATTATCGTTGCTGCTTTTGCTTTCCTGAGAAAACATAAAAATGATCTTATTGTATACCGTGTTGCGTTAATTCTTATATCTTTCAGCTTTTTGTATGCTGCCTGGATTGGGTCGGGCAATGGGGCTGTACTGTATTGGCTGTTTTTTGTTCCTTTGACATTTATTTACTTTCTCGGGGAGTATGAAGGTATATTCTGGATAAGTGTGTTTGGTCTGTTACTTGCCGTATTGATATTTAACCCATTAGGTCTACCGATTTACGTGTATGATTTTAGTGAATGCGTAATATTTTTTGGTTCATTTATTTTTGGAGTTGCGATTATTTACTTAATTGAGCATAATCGATCGGTATATGCCACGAAACTGGTTGAGCAGAAGGCTGTTCTTGGGGAAGAAAAAATAAAGGCAGAAAAAGCACTGTACGAAATTAAAGTTCTTCAGGGACTCCTCCCGATCTGTTCATATTGTAAAAAAATCAGGGGTGATAAAGGCTACTGGCATGATGTGGCTGTATATATCCAAAACCATTCAGCTGCGGAATTTACCCATAGTATCTGTCCCGATTGTGAGAAAGAATTAGTAGAAAAAATGGGTACAGATGGGGATACAGAATAACAAAACAATCCCACAATATTTGGTATACAAATTACTATAGGCAGTGGTATACTGATTTTGTGCAAATGGTTGTGATATAAGTAGATGAGTAAAAAGATAAGGCTTTGTACTGTATCTGTAGTGGCTTATTAATAATACGTAAAAAGAGGATGTGTTATGTTGAAAATATTAGCAATGATATGTTTGATTTGTATCATTTTGGGTCTTTTGATTTCATGTGGACCAACAACTGGAACAATTGAAGATTTTGAGGTCGTTGTAACTGATGGATCAAAGGCAGCAACAAGAGAGGTTGTTGGTGAAGATAGTGGAAGTAACCGTAGTTTTTACAAAGCACCTGAAGGTGTAAAGATAGCATTCTCAAAAGTATGGTTTCCTGCCGGGGATACTTATCATGATCTTCTGGACTCTGATTATGCTCTGCCTCCTGACTCCTCGAGTTCTCATAGTGGTGGTGTCTCTGTAGTGTTTACCGGATTCGAAGCTGTGAGTGGTGATGGATACTTCAAAGCAATCAATGAAGAAACCATTATTGATGCAACAGAGGGTGCTGCCAGATCTTGTGATATTCTTCCCTCACACAGTACAACCTATAAGGGTGTACTTATTGAATATAGTTACTTTGAAATAGATGTTGGTAATTACATTATTCGCTATTATACTCAAGACCATGATGGTGATTACAAAAGAAAAGATATATCAATAAAGCACTCTGGAAATGATTGGGATAATAATTATGCTTATTGGGTAGAGACAACCACATACGACTATACTTACGATGCAGACGGCGGGGAGAATTTTACTGATGATCCTCCCCTAAAACATACATACGATAATATTGTTCAAACATATAAATTGGTAGTTGAAAACACACGCCCTGTTGGGGGGTATGATTTGAGGCCGGAGCACCCAATTGGTCCTCAGCAAATTGTTGACGCACGAATCGAGGCTGATTTGACAGAGCATCCTGATTCTGCTGACTCTGGACCTTATGATCCTGTTTTCCGTAATATTTCCCTGGCTAGAGAGGTGGATTGGAATGGAATGCTAAACGGGCGATATCTTATTGGGGGCTATAAAGAAGAAGATTTAATGAACCCCCACTCATTTACCACGGATCCTGTAGATGCAAATACTGCAAAAAGCTATATATATGGGATTGATATTAATCTTGCGGGATCAACGGATGATAGTCCAAGCGGACTTCAGTTTGGAAGCTCTCTGGATTTCAATGCTCTTGACACTTTTGAAAAGCTTGTAAGTATCGACTCTTCAAGTGATCCATTCACTATCTGTCCAATTACCGGGGGAATAGAGGTTGCAATAGGATGGGAAGATTTTGACGGCCGTTTGAATGGGGCATATTATCATGTTGAGGACGATGGACCATCTGAAAAGTAAACCGATAAGGACATGGTGGTGTTTTCTATTACTTAAGTTTTCGTAATACATCGTATAAACGTGAATAAACAGGATTATTGCCATAAGATTCACGAAATAGTTACAATAAGCGTGAAATTGTAACTATGCAGGCATACGCAAAAAGAGAAAAAATCTCGCACCCCAATCTCATAAACAAAGCGCATCGCCAAACAATAGAGGCATTTTTAGAGAAGGGAGTGTGGAAAATGGGTGTGCGATTTACACCAAAGTACAGTAAAGTCGGCCTTTTGCATCTCTGAAAAACGTGACATTCTCCCTTTTTGCAGTAAAGTACCCTTAGTTTGTATAAAGAATATACACAAACTACCCTTGCTTTGTGCAAACAACTTACACAAACAACCCTTACTTTGTGCATATAATAGTGCGAACTATGTTTGCAACAGTACATGGGGGTATTGCCGAGTATATTATTGGAAGGAAAAGGTAAAGACTGCGGGTATCTGATCGGGAGTCGGACAATCGTACCGGTTTTGCTACTTTTCACATTCTCAAATTCACATTAACATGTAGAAGACAAAGCTTGAATATCAAATTATGCAGGAGGAGAAAAATATGCACGTACATGAGGCAATGAAAAAAAGAAAAAGTGTCAGGTCTTATCTGGACAAACCGGTTGAGAAAGAAAAAATTGATAAAATCCTTGAGGCAGCCCAAATTGCTCCCTCCGCGAGAAATTCCCAGGAGTGGCGTATTATTGTAGTAACAGATAAGGATGTTCGTAAAAGGCTGGCAATTGAGGCAGCACGGAACCAGATGTTTGTTGCTGAAGCACCGGTAGTATTTGTCTGCTGTGCTGAAACTGACAAAGCGGATATGATCTGCGGGCATTCACGATATGCCGTAGATTGTGCTATTGCGGTGGATCACATGACGCTGGCGGCGGTTGAAGAAG